>JAFVSW010000112.1 GCA_017503545.1 Lentisphaeria bacterium
ATGTCATTCCGTGCCGGAACGCCATACCCGTCAATGCCGGTCTTGGTCAATGTAGTTCGACGTTTTTATCCCCAGGGTTGCGCTTCGCTCCACCCTGGGCTGTCTGGCTCTTGCCGCCCCACAAGGGGGCTTGTTTCACAGCAAACCTGCGTTTTATGCTGGATATTGAGATTTATATCAATATCCTTTTGAAATATTTTATGGGATATCTGTGAAAATTATGGGATATCTGTGTTTTTTTTCGATAAAAAGAATAGTTCGGACTTGCAAATTATTTTGTCAGCGTGTATATTAATTAGATCGTCTGTATAAAATTGAAATGAGTAACAGGTGCAGTAATGAGTAAAAATCAAATGGCAATAGAAACAACGTTCTGGCGTGATTTGATTCAAGTGTCTGATTTGATGCGGGAATATACGACTCCTGCCGCGTTGGAACGATGGAATGATATTACGATCCGTCAGATCAATATTATGAAAACGGTATGGACTCTTCAGAAAGAAAATCCCCATGGAGTCACATTGAAACGTCTGGCACAGGATTTGAATTTATCTTCCGCCACCATGTCCGAGACCGTAGATTTTCTTGTCCGGAAAGAAATTCTGCAGCGTCAACAGAATCCCAATGACCGCCGGGAAGTGTTGATTACACTGACAAAGTCAAGTGAAGAAATTTTTAATTCCGCAATCCGCCAGATGGATGCGCTTTCTGCCCGCCTGCTCGGGGAATTGAATGAAGCGGAAAAAGTTTTTCTCGTAAGTACAATAAGTAAAATTTCAGATAAATTGAAAATGACAGGAAAGGAGTCGTTGCAATGAACTCTAAAACAAAAATCTTTACACTCGTCGCTGCGGTCGGCATGTTATTTACCGGCAGTGTATTATCCGCTCAGGGGATGCCTATTGTTCCCGTGACGAAAGCGGAGGCGATCAGTGAGCAGGGGACAAAACAATACATCGGGAGATTAGCATCCATTCATACCGTGACTTTGCGTTTGCGTGTGTCCGGGGTATTGGAAGAGCTGTATTGTAAAGAAGGCGATCTGGTGAAAAAAGGTGATCTTCTGATGCAGATCGAAGATACGCTTTACAAGGCCCAGTTGGATGCTGCAACGGCAAAAGTCAAACAATGGGAAGCGGAATTGGAACACGCCCGCACGAATTATAACCGTCAACAGGAATTGTTCGGTGTGGTTGCGAAGAGCGAAATGGATGATGCCCGTCGTGCATTGAAATTGGCAGAAGCACAACTTCTCCAGGCAAAAGCCACATTGACCGAAGCGAAAACCAATTATTCTTATACCAAAATTTACTCTCCTGTCACGGGGATCATCGGTAAAACCACTTATTCTCCCGGCAACTATCTGACACCGTCCAGCGATGCTTTGGGTACAATTGTGAAACAGTCTCCCATTTATCTGAAAATGGCGATCAGCGAACCGGACTTTATCAATATGTTCGGCACCAGAGCGGATCTGCTGAAAAATGCAGTGATCCGTATCCGTACCGCAGACCGTAAAATGTTCAATGAAACGGGATATGTAAAACTGGCAGACAACCAGATCGATGCTACAACAGGCACATTGATGCTCTGGTGTGTCTTCGAAAACAAAAGCGGCCGTCTGATCCCCGGCAGTATTGTTGATGCTTTCATCAGCCGCAAAGCCACAAACAAATATCCGGCAGTGCGTTCTTCCGCTATCATGATCGGCAGAACCGGTCACACGGTGTATGTGTTGGATAAAGACAACAAAGCCCAGATCCGTCCGGTTGTTCTCGGTGAAATTGTTGGTGATATGCAGTTGATCAAAAGCGGTCTGAAAATCGGGGAACGAGTGATTGTGGATGGTACACATAAAGTCCGTCCGGGCATGGTGGTTTCTCCCGCTCCGATCAAACGGATCAGCCCTGCACGTGATCTTTCCAAAGCGGTTCCGGCATCTCAGAAGAAATAATTGCGGGATTTGAGGAGATCGACTTATGTTTTCAAAAATATTCATTGAGCGTCCCAAACTGGCGATGGTTCTTTCCATCTTCCTGTCTTTTGCGGGATTGCTTTGTATCCGTTATATTCCGATTGCTGAATATCCGGAAATTGCACCGCCGACGATCATGGTAATCGCCAACTATCCCGGTGCCAGTGCAACAGAAATTCAGGATACCCTTGCGGCTCCCATTGAGTCGGAAGTCAACGGGGTGGAAGACTTGCTGTATTTCAACTCCCAGTGTAATAACGACGGGTCATTGATGTTGACTTTGACGTTTGCCTCCGGGACGAATGACGATATTGCGTTGGTGAACGTGCAGAATGCCGTGCGCCGTGCTGAACCGAAATTGCCTGCGGAAGTTACGGCGATGGGGATCAAGATCCTGAAACGTTCTTCCGACATTCTCGGTGTTTATGCGTTCCAGATTGACAAAACAAAATCCAAAATGTCTACGTTGGAATTGGGTAACTATCTGCGTATGAACGTCCGTGACGAACTTGCCCGTATCAATGGGATCAGTCAGGTGGAAATCATGGGGGCATCCGATTATTCCATGCGTATCTGGCTGGACCCCATGAAAATGGCGGCTCTCGGCGTTACACCGGATGAAGTTGCCGCTGCATTGCGTCAGCAGAACGTACAGGCTGCCGCCGGTGCTGTCGGTGCAGAAAACAGTAACGATTGTATTCAGCTGAAAGTCAATGCACTCGGTCGACTCAAAACCGTTTCAGAGTTTGAAAATGTGATTGTCCGCACAACAGCGGATGGCCGCATGGTCAAACTGCGTGACGTTGCCAAAGTGCAGCTCGGTTCGGAGGATTATGCCTGGGACGCCAAAGAAAATGGCGAACCGGTTGTGGCTCTCTCTCTGTATCGTCAGTCTGATGCAAACGCGATCGGGGTGATCGATACTGCCAATGCAAAACTGAAAGAACTTTCCAAATTCTTCCCGGAAGGCGTATATTATAGAATGGTGTATGACCCGACGGATTACATCCGTACCAGTATGAAGGAAGTGGCGGAAACCTTGCTTCTGACCCTTATTCTGGTGGTTGCCATTACGTATCTCTTCCTTCAGAACTGGCGTGCGACATTGATCCCGACACTGGCGATCCCCGTTTCTTTGCTGGCGACCTTCATCTTCCTGTATCCTCTCGGATTCAGTATGAACCTGTTGACCATGTTCGGTTTGATTCTGGTGATCGGGTCACTGGTGGACGATGCGATCGTGGTGGTGGAAAATACGTTACGTATCATTGACGATGAAGGTTTGCCGCCGAAAGAAGCGGCGATCAAATCCATGAATCAGATCACGGGTGCGATCATTGCGACAACGTTGGTGACGATTGCGGTTTATGTTCCGATTGCATTTTACGGCGGTATGGTGGGTACCATTTATATCCAGTTCGCCGTAACGATGTGTATTGCATTGTGTTTCTCCACATTGAACGCTATGACATTGAGTCCGGCGATGTGCGCATTGCTTTTGAGACCGACAAAAAAACCGAAATTCGATGTATTCCTGCCCTTCAACTGGGCTTTGGAAGGCAGTAAAAAGATCTATCTGTTCTTTACATCATTCCTGATCAAATGGTGGCCGATCACGGTAATTCTTTTTGCCGGTATCTGCTATGCAAACTATCATTACTTCTCCAATCTCAACTCCTCCTTCCTGCCCGAAGAAGACAAAGGGGCTTTGCTGGTCGGTTTGGAATTGCCTCCCGGTGCTACTTTAGCCCGTACCCGTGAAGCCACGAATGCGTTCTACTCTTCCGTGAAAGACATTCCCGGTGTCCGCAGCGTATTGTGTGTGAACGGGTTCAGTTTCATCGGCGGTAAAGGGGAAAACATGGGGTTGGCGATTGTCGGGTTGAAAGACTGGGCGGAACGTACAACGGATGCAACAACCATCACGGCGATCCGTGACGAAGTGGTCAAGCGGACGGCACACATCGGTTCCGCACGTATCATCGTCATGCAGCCGCCCGCTATCATGGGCTTGGGGAGCAGTAATGACGTTACCTTTATGCTTCAGGACCGTGAAGGCAGAACGCCGGAACAGTTGGAACAGGCAACTTATATGCTCATGGGGCTTCTCAACAACAAGAAATTGTGTCCGGATATCAAGTCTGCTTATTCCTCCTACAACGCCAGTACGCCGCAGTTGTATTTGGATATTGACCGTCAGAAAGCCCAGATGCTGGGAATTCCTGTCAACCGTATCTTTACAACATTGCAGTCTCAATTGGCATCTTTGTATGTGAACGACTTCAACCTGCAGGGATATTCTTTCAAAGTCAAACTCCAGTCCGATCTTCTTGACCGTGCCGGAATTGCGGATATTGAAAGTATCAGCGTGCAGAATAACAGCGGTAAAATGGTTCCGATTTCTTCCTTTGCCACACTCCGCTATGTTGTCGGGCCCCGTGTGGTTGAACGTTTTGACCAGCGTATTGCTTCCAAATTCATGGTTGGCGGTATGCCGGGCGTCAGTTCCGGGGAAGTAATGAACCGGATCCAGGAAGTGGTTGACAAAAACTTGAAAGGGTATCAGGTCTGCTGGGTCGACTTGAGTTATCAGGAACGCGGTAACGAAGGTAAGATCGTTATGCTCATGGGCTTGGCTTTGATCTTTGCGTATCTGTTCCTTGTCGGTCAATACGAAAGCTGGACAATGCCGATCTCTGTTATCCTCTCTGTTGCACTTGCCACATTGGGGGCTCTGCTTGGATTGCATCTCTGCGATATGTCCCTCTCCATTTATGCACAGTTGGGATTGATCATGCTGGTCGGTCTTGCCGGGAAAAACGCCATCCTTATGGCGGAATTCTCCAAACAGGCGCGGGAAGAAGGACAATCCATTTACGATGCTGCACAGAACGGCGGTCGTGTCCGTTACCGTGCGGTGTTGATGACGGCTTATTCTTTCGTGATCGGGGTATTCCCCATGGTTGTGGCAACCGGGGCAGGGGCGGGATCCCGTCAGGCGATCGGTATTACCACATTCTCCGGGATGGTGCTTGCCACATTGGTTGGTATCGTCTTTGTTCCGCCGCTGTACGCTGTGTTCCAGCGTATGCGTGAACTTGTCAACCCGATGAAGTTTGACAAGAAACAGGATTAAATCATAAACGGATCTATCCGGGATACATGTTTCGGCATGTATCCCTTTTTTTTCTTATATGCGTGACTTTCAAAATGACTCTTTGGAACTTGCAGAATTGCTCCTTGCCGGCGGAAATGCGGGTGCGCAATACCGGTTTCTGATACAGGCGTTTAAGCGGACATTTCTTCATTATACAAAAAAAGTGCCCGGTCATTGGACGGATCCAGCCGGAACGTGGCAGGGGTATCCGGATCTTCCTCATATCGGCAGTTGTGTTTGTCTGGCATTTATGGCAGGGAACGTGGCGGGGCATCCCTGTGAAGAAACAGATGAACTGGTGATGATGTATCATCAATTTCTTGGGGCGATGTCACCGTCATTCACCCCGGAAGATGTATATTATGCATATTTATCTGCGGCGACAGCCAGTGTTCTTTATCCGCAGGAAAAACATTATTTTGTGCTTACAGAGCATTGGAAAGCGCAGATATCATCTTTTGTGCCGAGTGATTTGCGGGCATCAGAAATTGCGGAGAATGTGAAAAAACACATAAAAAAGAATTGATTATTCATACCTTTTCTTCTTGTATTCAAATAAAATACCAGTATAGTAAGTACATTCCGTTTATAATTACATGCATAAACGACGAAGGAGTATGACAATGGCAGATTATGGACATGGAGATTTGACCTGGTTTCAGGAAGCAAGATTCGGTATGTTTATTCATTGGGGGATTTATTCCATGCCAGGGCGGCATGAATGGATCCAGCATTATGAAGAGATTCCGGCAGAAAAATATCAGATTTATTTTGATTTGTTTGATCCGGATATGTTTCAGCCTGTTGAATGGGCAAAGGCGGCTAAAAAAGCCGGTATGAAATATTTTGTGATCACCACAAAACATCATGACGGGTTCTGTTTGTTTGACAGCAAATACACGGATTTCAAGGCAACGAATACCCCGGCAGGCAGAGATTTGCTCCGGGAAATTGTGGATGCGTTCCGTGCAGAAGGGATCCGTGTCGGGTTCTACTATTCTTTGATCGACTGGCATCATCCTCAATGTGTCGTTGACAATAAGATCGGTCCTTACCGCAATCTTTCCGAAGAAGAAATGGCAAAGATGAACGAAGGCAGAGACCAGAGTCTATATGCACAATATATGCGTGATCAGATTACTGAACTGTTGACCAATTACGGTAAAATTGATATCCTCTGGTTTGACTGGTCTTATCCCGATAAAGAAAGCGACGGTATGGATGCCACCAGGGGAAAAGGCAGAGTGCAGTGGGAATCCGAAAAACTGATCCGTCATGTACGCAGTTTGCAGCCGGATATTATTGTGGATAACCGTTTGGACTTGCCGGGATCCGGTGACATTGTCACGCCGGAACAGTATACGCCGGATGCAGAAGAAAAAGATGAAAACGGCAAACCCATCGCCTGGGAAGGCTGTCAGACATTCTCCGGTTCCTGGTGGTATTTCCGTGATGAATTGACTTGGAAATCTCCGGAACAGTGTATCAAACTGTTGATCGACCATGTATCCCGTAACGGCAACTTGCTGATGAACGTTGGTCCCTGTTCCAGAGGGTACATTGATGACCGTGCCATGAATTGTCTCAATGCGTATGGCGACTGGATGAAATACAATTCCAGAGCGATTTACGGCTGCGGCAGTGCGCCTGCCGGTATGCCGGTTGCAACAGATTGCAGATATACTTACAACAAAAAGACAAACCGTCTTTACGTTCACCTTTATTCCTGGCCATTTGCCCACTTGCAATTGCCGGAACTGGCAGGAAAAGTCCGTTACGTTCAATTCCTGCACGATGGCAGTGAAGTAAAATGGAGCGAAAATGCCACAAAGGCAACCATGTGTGCTGCTACGGCAAAAAATGCGGTAAAAGTCCAACTTCCGGTAAAGAAACCGGATGTGCTTGTACCGGTATTGGAAGTCTTCCTGAAGGATTGAGGCACGACTCAACTTTTACGGTATGCTCCGGGGGGTATACCGTAAAGTTCTTTGAACCGGCGTGAAAAATGGAAACGGTCTTTCACGCCGATCATTTCGCAAACTTCTTCAATATCATGCTGACCGTTTTTCAAAAGATAAGCCGCCGTTGTATAGCGTACGCGCAATAAATATTGATACGGGGTCACTTTCATGATTTCCTGAAAACGGAGCAGAAAAGCATTGACAGACATCCCGGCTTCCTTTGCCATGGATTCCAATGTAAAATCATCTCCCGGACTGTTGCTGATATGATTTTTGACCCGTGTAATCCGTTCATCCTGTTCCGATTCACACAACAATGCGGGATCCACCTGTTCCAGCACTTCGGCGGCAAGTTGGAAGGCTTTCAGAGTGATTTGCCATTGCGGCGTTCCGGAATCCAGCATTTTTTGCAGCGCATCAAATTTTTCTTTTGTACTTTTCGTCAAAGGCAGTTCATGATACAGAAAATTATTGTGTCCGGTGAGTTGATCCATATCAAAATGGATATATAACTGACGGGGATTTTTTTCTGCCCAGGTTTTCAATTCACAATTCGGGGTCAACAAATAAATTTTATCCGGCTGCATTTCGATCTTTTTTTCTCCGGAAAAAATACCGGCACCATCGGAATCATTATGATATAACCGCCAGCAATAGCCGGAAAGAGTCACCTGCTGCCATGCTGCGAACAGTTCGGCGGATGCGACCAGTTGGATTTTCATGGTCGGATACTGCTGAATCATGCCTTCATAAATTTTTGTCATAAAAATATCCTCGTTTTTGAGTTGGAATACTATATCACAAAAATGAGAATTTGCAAATTTATTCAGCAGATATCCTTAAAATATTATGCCTTGTCAAATTCCATCAGGTATACACCGAACACCTTCGCATCCAGCGGAAAACGGAATTTGCCTTTGCCGTTGCTCTTGATCTTTTTGATGCCTTCGCCTTTCGGATAGTCCTCGGAAAGGATTTTGACGGTGCATTTCTTGTAATCTGCGGGCAGTTCAATGGTAAATTCTTCTGCAGGGGAGCGGAATTGGGAGACAAGCATATAGATTTTGCCGTCTTTTGCAATCCCTGCGAGATGATAAAGTCCGTTGCCGAGAGTGGAGAGCGTGACCGGAATCTTTTTCAGTTTCTTGCGGATGAAATCGGTATAGAACAGGAACGCAAAGTACACTTTGTACGGTTCCTGCCATGTGGAAAACAAGCCCCATAATCCGGCGGATGCCCACAAATAGAAGAATGCCATATCCACAACTTCCTGCAGAGAAATGATGGATGCCAGACAGAATGCGGCATGGTGCATTGACATGGGAACGTGCCGTTCCGCGAAAAGGTTTGACCAGTCGCGTGGGCAGAAATTCCATTCGGAAAGGAACACTTCTGCTTTCTTGAACCCGTACTTATCTGCGAGTTTGCGGACATCGCGCATGCGATTTGCAAAGGCGATCGGATCTCTGGCATATTGCGTGCAGCTGAGAAAATCAAGCGGGATGGATTTTTCTTTGCACATGGCGGCAAGTTTTTCCAGAGAGGAGTGCCGAATTGCCTGGGGACCGCCGACTTTGAGTTTTGGAAATGCCTTTTTGAGTTTTGTTGCGAACGATTCGTAAAGTTTCAGAAACTCTTCATACGGACCATCAAATAATTTTTTGTTGTCCGGTTCTTCCCAGAGAGAGGCATATTTGATGTTCCATTTTTTGCCGTTCGCCCAGCCTTCGTTGTAATGACGGAGAATATTGACGCAAATCTCCGCCCATTTTTCGGTATCGGCAGGCGGTTTTACCCGGAAACGTGTTGCAGAGTGTTCAATGCTTTCTCCAAAACGGAATTCAATATCCACTCCGCATTTTACAACCTGTTCCAGATAAAGATCGGTCGGGCCGAAATCGTAACATTCGGGATCGTTATGATCCGCTTTGAATAAAGGGAAGATGCGGCTGACATCGATCAGGGCAAAGCCGGGGTCCGTCAGAGCCGCATCGTGATGTCGCACTCTTGCAGGTCCCAAACGTTTGAACAATTCATTTTCCTTTATCATTGCCGGTTCGGATTTGATACGCGGGGAATTATTCATCCCGAGAATATTTTTGTATGCCGGACCGGCTTTTCCCGGATTGAGGGTAAAGGTAATGTTGCGGTTCATGTCTAAACAGGTATCACGGGCGGAAATGACGTTAGCGGCAGTTTTTGCTTTCCGTTCAAGCTGACCTGTACGGTAAATATGCTTGCCGTTGATGATGCTGCAAACTGTGCTGGATGTGATTTCCCGCTGCAATGCATCGCCAGTTTCCCGCAATTCGGAAACATTGAAATTGATTGCAGAAAGCTTTTTAATGTCCTTTGTCAAATATTTCCAAGGGAACGTCAGATTGAATTCAACTTCAAAAGTTGATTTCTTTTTCTGTGTCTGCGTTCGGAACTGGATGCCGGAATCTGTGATTTCCTCTTCTTCGATAAAATAGTGATATTCTCCTTTATCATTGAACGTGATCCACATGTGTTTATCTTTATCGGACGTCAAATCAAGCCAGAAATAGGAGTCGTTCCAAAATATGCCGGAGTCCGAATGCCAGTACAAGGATTCCGGAATAATGGATTTGAGATTCAAGTAAAGAAACTCATCATCAAAAAGCAATTTGACAGAATTATCTGCTTTTGAACGTGCCAACGTTTCCAGATTGAAAAAATCTTTGATTGTATCAGCTTTTTTCCAAATTGCGGCTTTGGATTTTCCATTTTTTGTGAATGGAACTTCCGCTGTAAAATAAATTTGACAGTGCTTGTGCTTCATTTTTTCGGCTCCTTTATAGAATTACTTTTCAAATTCCATCTGGTATGCACCAAACATTTTTGCATCCAGCGGAATACGGAATTTGCCATTGCCGTTGCTCTTGACGGTTTTGATACCTTCACCTTTCGGATGGGCATCGGAAAGAATTCTGACGGTGCATTTCTTATAATCTGCGGGCAGATTGACCGTGATCTGATTTGTGGCAGAACGGAACTGGGAAACGATAAGATGCACTTTGCCGTCTTTTGCAATTCCGGCGAGGGGATAAATGCCGGCTCCGGGATAAGATGTGGTAATCGGCACTTTGTTGAGTTTCTTTCTTGCGAATTCAGAATAGAAGAGCAGGGCATAATAAAGCTTGTAAGGATTGTTCCAGGAGGCGAATGAACCCCAGCGTCCTGAGCTGGCGAAGTGATAATAGAATGTCATATCCGCAACTTCCTGAAGAGTTACGAGTGCAGCCAGACAGAATGCAGCGTTTGTCATTGATTTTTTCATGTGATCGTCAGCTGCAAGATTTGCCCAGTCGAGAGGATTGATGTTCCATTCCGCAAGGATCACTTCCGCATTGTGGAATCCATATTTATTTGCAATGGCACGGACGGATTTCATGGTATTGTAGTAATTGATCGGATCTCTGACATATCCGGTAACACTGAGGAAGTCCAGCGGAATGGATTCTTTCTTACAGAGTGCAGCCAGAGCTTCCACCGATTTGAGCTGAATGGACTGGGGACCGCCCACTTTTACATTGGGGAATGCTTTTTTCATTTCTGTTGCAAAATCTCTGTAAAGATCCAGATATTTTTCATAGGGACCATCAAACAATTTTTTGTTATCCGGTTCTTCCCAAAGGGAAGCGTAACGGATGTTCCATTTTTTGCCATTTGCCCAGCCTTCGTTGTAATGACGGAGGATGTTGACACAAATTTTTGCCCATTTTTTAGTATCGGTCGGGGGATGTACGCGGAAACGTTTTCCGGAATGTTCAATTGATTCACCAAAATGGAATTCGATTTCAATACCGCAATCCGCAATCTGCTGTAAATAGAAGTCGGTCGGCTCGAAAATGTAATTTCTGGGATCGTCCGGATCGGCATGAAACAGGGGGAAGATCTGGCTGACATCGATCAGTGCATAACCGGCGTTATTGTGTGTCGCATCCATGTGTCTGACGCGTGCAGGAGCGAGTTTCTTGAGCAATTCCTTTTCCTTAAGCATTCTTCCTGCGTTGCTGATACGGGGAGAATTGTTCATGCCGAAAATATTTTTGTATACGGCACCGGGTTTATCTGCGGCGAGAGTCAGCGTTACATTTTTTGATGCGGCGAAATGGGTATCGCGTGCAGAAATGATTTTGCCTTCTTTTGTATTTTCTTTGCGGATCAACTTTGCAGTGTTGTAAACGATTTTGTCATGATCAATGCAGTTCTGAATATCGCTGGCAATTTCCCGGCGGAGGATATCGCCGATGTCACGGAATTCGTAGAACTTGATATCGAGTGAGGACAATGCCTTAATATCTTTTGTCAGATGCTTCCAGGGACAAATAATGGTGACATCGCTTTCATGAACGGATTTATTTTTCTTATCACTGGCAATGGTTTTGATTTCTGATTTTTTGACTTCCACATCATTGATCTGATAGTGAAACTGGCCTTTTTCGTTGACTGTGACAACGATTTTATCATTCGCTGCATTTCTTGTTTCAAACCAGAAATAGGAGCTGCCCCAGACGCCTCCTTTTTCATCAAATTTATGAAGATTGTTCGGAATGACTGTTTTGACATTGACATAAAAATTGGTATCGTCGAAGAGCATTTTGACCGTAATGTCAGCCATGGAGCGTTCGAGAGATTCCAGATTGAAAAGATCGGTAACGGCATCTGCTTTTTTCCAAACGCTTGCTTTGTTCTTGCCGTCTTTTGTAATTGGAGATTCAGAGGTATAATAAACAGAGTAGGTTTGACTGCGCATTTTTTGTTTTTCCTTTATTTTGATTTGCACATTGTCCGTTTTAATCGTTTTTGTCTCTGTCGCACAAGCCGTGATGAGCCCGCCAAGCAGAGCGATCGTTGCGATCACCGCAATGTTTTTGACCAACGAAAATCTTTTTTTCATTTTTTACTTTCTCCTGTAAAAATTTGATCTTTTTGACACTTTTTGATCTTTTTTGATTGCAGAGAAAAAAATCCCTGCTATATTATAATGTACACAGTATCAGGAAATATTCAATATTTTTCCGATATATAATATCAAACAATTGTGCCAAATTATAGAACAATGATGGAAGAACGTAAAAGAATCCTTTATATGCCCGGACGAACGCAACGTTATCTGCAGTTGGGGTGTCAGATTTCCGAATTGGGATATCTGCCGGATCAGACTCCCAACAATAGAAACCGTACATTGCACGCCCTTTTTTTCTGCATTATTCTGTGCAGTGACGGCAAAGGAAAATCATTGATCAACGGGATGCCAGCCAAAAATAAATTCCGCCCGCCGTTTCTCCGTATTCATCCTCCGGGGACGGTCCTTCATACGCTTCAGCCATCCATGCACGATGAGATTTATTTCTGTTACTCCGGAGAACATGCGGAAAATATGATGAAGATGGATTTTCAGAACGGGCATTTTGAGATGACACCGGAAATCAGCGAGGTCATATCCAAATTACGGCACAATTTGTGTTTACCGGATTCTCCGGGGAAAGCGGACCGGATCGATTTGCTTGCGCTTCAACTGCTGGTGGCGATCCGGGAATCGCAAGAGATGAGTTCGGAGAAGTATCGGGAAGATGGGACACGTTTCCCCGATTTGATCAATTATTTGGGAATGCACTATCTGGAAAATCCGTCATTATCGTTTCTGCTTCATAAATTCGGATTTTCCCGGCGGACATTTTTCCGTTTATGGAAGAAGAAGTACACCTGTTCTTATACCGAATATCTGAATGAACTGAAATTGAAACATGGAGAAAATCTGCTTGTTACGACGGAACTGTCTGTTGATGAAATTGCCCAGCAATGTGCATTTGCTTCTGCCACATATTTTATCCGGCGTTTCAAGAAGCATTACGGCACAACGCCGATTATGTATAAAAAACTGCATTCTACAGAAGAAATCCTCCCGTAACTCTCTTGTAATTTTTATTTCCGGATCTATATTACTATAAAGAATTAAAGGAAAGGTTGAAGTTTATGAGCAAATCCAAAGTTTATTTTACCGATTTCCGTACGGAATTTCACGGCAGAAGTTTACTGTATAAAATCCAGCGGCTGATGAAAAAAGCCGGTTTTGAAACCATTGATTTCAAAGATAAATTCGTTGCCATCAAAATGCACTTCGGCGAAGTGGGCAATCTGGCCTTCCTCCGCCCGAATTACGCAAAAGCCATTGCCGATTATGTGAAAGAATTGGGCGGTAAGCCGTTCCTTACCGATTGCAATACCTTGTATGTCGGCGGCAGACGGAACGCTCTCGATCACCTTGATACCGCCGCTCTCAACGGATTTTCCATGGTGTCTACCGGATGCCAGATTCTGATCGGTGATGGTTTGAAAGGTAATGATGAAGTGGATGTCCCTGTCCCCAATGGAAAACATTTCAAGACGGCTAAAATCGGCAGAACGATTATGGATGCAGATATCATCATCAGTCTGACCCATTTTAAAGGTCATGAAAAAATGGGGATCGGCGGTGTGGTGCAAAAT
>JAFVSW010000113.1 GCA_017503545.1 Lentisphaeria bacterium
ACATTACTGGAGTCATCCACGGGATATGGAATATTTTAAACATCGCGGCAAATGCCTGATCTGCTCCAGCCGCAAGACTGATTTCATCCGGAGGAATTACCAGAGCGATCGCCAAAGAGCCAAGTACATTCAATAAAATGATCAGTATGCAAGCAGTGAAAATTGCTTTCGGGAAATCCCGTCCGGGATTTTTCATTTCCGTCACATGGATCGCCGACATCTCCATACCGGCAAGAGCGACCATCATTCCGGAAAGCAGCATCAACTGGTTCCAGTTGCCCAGCTCCGGGATCAGAGCATCACTGCTGAAAGCGATTTGAGGAGTTTTGCCGGCGATGATATAACCGATCGCCATCAGAATGATCACCGCCCCGGGAATAAGAGTTCCAGCCAATGCTCCGGAACTGCTCAACCATGCCGATAACCGCATTCCCTTGAAGTTGAGAAATGTCGCCAGCCACAGCATGACCCATATCGTAATCAGAACGAACCAGCGGTTCTGCGCCCATGCCGGATTGAATACATAGGCGATCGACGAGGCGACAAAGGTCAATACCGCCGGGAACCACGGCAGATTTTCGACCCATTGCATGAAAACTGCGACGAAACCCCATTTCGGGCCGAAAGCCTCTTTCACCCAGAGATAGACACCGCCGTCCTCCGGCCAACTGGATGCAAGTTCCGCAGAAACCAGTGCCGACGGAACAAAAAAACATATCGCAGCCATGATAAGATAAAATATCACACTGTAACCGTATTCTGCCTCTGACGGCAGATTACGCAGTGACAATACCGCAGCCACGGTCAACAGTGACATGGTGGTAATACTCATAAAAATTTTTTTCATATTTCCAATCTCCTGCATTTATTTCCTGATGCACAGTGTGCGGAAAACGATCCGGTCGCCGCGTTGTTCGCGGGTGATACCATGAATATCACCCTCGTAGCCGGGGAATTCATTTTCAAATTTTTCTCTGGCAAGCAGATATTCGGCAATGGCTTCTGCCTCTCCGGACATGGTTTCACCACCCATCATGACCGGAATGCCGGGCGGATAGGGAACCAGCATCACAGCGACGGTACGGTTATTCAATTCCGCAACATCGACCATTTCCGCATTGCCGCGGACAACATGAGCCGCCGCCTCCACCGGAAGCATGGCAGGAACTGGAATGACCTCAAAAGAATTGTGCATCAATTCCATGATTTTATTTTCCCGCAGATAGCTGTGCATGGCTTCACAATGGGATTTCAATGTTTCACCCCTGTAGCGTTCCGGATGATTGTTCACCAGCTCGGGGAATACTGCTTCAAGGGGTGTTTCTGAATCATAGAGCTTTTTGAATTCAAACAGTGCCGCCAGAAGAGAACCTTGTTTTGCCCTGGTTGTCCCCAGAGAATTCAACAGCAGAAAGGAGTAATAATCTGTTTTTTCGCAAACGATATTGTGTTTGATGAGAAAATTGCTGACTATCGCAGCCGGAATACCGCCGGTTTGAAGTAATTTACCGTCATCATCGATCCCCGGAGTAAGGATCGTAAGTTTGATGGGATCCAGCATCACATAATCATCTTCAATATCTTCAAACCCGTGCCATTTATCCCCGGCAGACAGAACCCATGGTTTTTGATTTTCCTCCAGATAACCGGTCGGACAGTCAGCGAAATCCACCGTATTGCCATTATATTTCACGGTTTGCGGCTGCCACATCCCGAAAAACCAATCTCCGTTCCGGCGCAAATCACGTTCCAATCCGGCTATTTTCCGGCGCAATTGAATCGCTTCACGGATAATATCTCCGAGAATGGTTCTGCCGTTATCTTCCATCATTTTTGTTGCCACATCCAGCGAAGCGATCATGCTGTACTGGGGCGAGGTCGATCCATGCATCATATATGACTCATTGAAAAGTACCGGATCGATACGGCGTTGGAGACCATTGCGGATGTGGAGCATTGATGCCTGTGAAAAAGCCGTCAGAAGTTTATGGGTGGATTGGGAACAGAATACCGGCTGCCGGCACTCTTTCACCGCCATACCGTAATGTCCGGCATAAACCGGATGAAAGTGGGCATAGGCATACCACGCTTCATCAAAGTGAAGATTTTCTATAACTTCGCAACCGGCACACTCTGCAATGATCGCTCCGGTATTGTAACACACACCATCGTAGGTTGAGTTGGTAAGCGCACTCATACGGATATGCGGCATTTCATTTTTTCCCTCGATCAGAGGATGTGCGCCGATCCGTTTTTTTATCGAATCAGCAGAAAACTCCGCCAGACGTACCGGACCGATAATGCCTCTGGCATTGCGGCGGGGAATCATGTAAACCGGGGTTGCTCCGGTAATGACCATGGCATAATTGAGCGACTTGTGGCAATTTCGGTCTACCAGTGCGATATCTCCGGATAAAACCTGACTGCGCCAGATGATCTGATTGACCGTGCTGGTTCCATTCAAGACATAGTAGGTTTGATCAGCCCCGAAAACTCTGGCGGAATTGCGTTCAGCATCACCGGCGGCTCCTTCGTGATCAAGCAAAGACCCAAGCTCGGGAACAGAAATGGAAAGATCGCTGCGAAAAGTATTTTCTCCGAAAAATTTGTACATCGCCACTCCTGACGGGGCGCGGAGAAATCCCTGCCCGCCCAAATGCCCGGGAGTATGCCATGCATATTTGTAACGTTCAGAGTACTCTACAAGTTTTCCGAAAAATTCCGGCACGACATTTTCCGAATAACTTTTCACCCAGTTGGCTATTCTGCCGGAAATAAATTCAATAGTATCCGCAGTCTTCCACAGACAGTCATTGATTTTTTTGAGTACATCTTCAGAAAGATTTTCTGTTTCCAGATGATCCGTGAGCAAAATGACCGGAATTTTTGTATTCCGCGTCCGGATACCGGCAAGCAGGATTTCCGGAGCCATTTTTTCATTGTTCTGCTCAAACTCCAGATCCCAGTCAATGACCACGCATCCGATATCGGCACGGCTGGTGAAGATTTCAAGAGCATCTTCATAACTTGTCGCCGAAATAACAGTGCATGCGGCGATTTTCTTCAGTTCTTTCAACAACTCCCGCAGACGATGTCCTTCATTATTCCCGGCGGAAAACTCTCCGGAAACGAATAGAACCGGCCAATCAGCGATTGTCATTTTCATAATAACTCCTCCTCTGTGCAACAGGTTTTTTCCATACCGTTTTCTACCGGAGCAATCCATCAAACATGCCCAATACCACAGTAAAAAAAGTTGCGGTTTGAAAACAAACCCATGCGCCTCCTTTGTATTTCAATATAATGTGTTGGATGGAATTTCCAATCAAACAACGTGACCGGCTGAGGGAAACTCTTCAAAGTTTGATGATGCGACACAAAGACATGCAGCGTGAAAATCGGGACATTTATCAACTGCACACTCAACGCCAAGGATGCAGAATCACAGATAAATTGCTTACAGCGTTGCCAATATCATAACAAAGATTGTCGTGAAAATCGGGAGATCCGGACGGATATTTACCAAGCGTCGCTGTCGGTTGTTTTTTATGAGGCAGCTGTGGCTTTTTTGCGATTTTTCTGCAAATAAAACCTGACAAACACTCTCTCACAGAAGCGAAGCCTTGCAGCTTCGTCAGCTATTTTCAAAAATGGCGGGGAA
>JAFVSW010000114.1 GCA_017503545.1 Lentisphaeria bacterium
CCTCAAAATAATTTATAAAAACGACACATCCTTACGCCCGACAGGGCGCACTTCACGCATTTTTGACAATAGTCAAAAATGCTCTTCACACCTTCACATCTTCACTCAATCAGCGTTCACGCTGATTGAACTTCTGGTTGTGATTGCAATCATCGCCATCCTGGCGGCGATGCTTCTTCCTGCTTTGGGCAGGACAAAAGATTCCGGCAGAACAACGCAATGTCTCAGTAATCTCAAACAGGTTCAGATTTTGAATTTCAACTATTCGGATGAATGGTATTATGCCGGTCACAATCAGTCGGGGACAAAAATTCCCGGCATTGAACGCTGGTCAACAAAATATATCAGCATGGGACTTGTGAAGGATCCCACTGTATTGTTCTGCCCGGAAGTGATTATCCGTTCGGGAACAGCGGCAGGGAAAAAATATCCGGGCGAGGAACGGGCATACGGTGCATATTTTCTCAGTGCTGCCCCGTGGGTGTATTCGATCCGGAAAGTCAAAGCACCGTCAAAAACATCCAGTCGAGCCTGTTCTATTGCGGCAAAAGATCATAAAGGTCATCTCTGGCTTTACCCGGTCAATAATACAAGTTCGAGTTTCGGACGCCCTGCGACGATCCACAGAGGTTTGAGACGGTGCGGTTTTGTATTTCTGGACGGTCATGCAGAAATGCTTCAACAACAGGCTATGCGTGCTTTGAATATTCCGCAACCGGACCGTACCACAGCTTATCATCTGTATTACTACGATGGTATCACCCGCAGTTATCTGGCGACCACATCCATGTAACAAAAGAAAGAACAGTCATGTATAAAACAATTTTTCTGCTCTTGTCTATGCTGCCGTTGTTTGTTGCAGCAAAGGATAATTTGATTGTAAATGGAAAATTTCTGCCGGGACTGACGGCGTACCCTGCGGCGTGGCGTTTTTATAATGTCCGTACGACCGGCTATTTGGAATCATGCAAAAAAGGCGGTCCGGAGAATGGTAATTTTCTTCGGATCAACGGTGAGTTCCGTGTCAATCAGAAAAATATCACCCTGATCAGCGGAGAAACATATCATCTTTCCGCATGGATCCGGTGTAAACAACAAACGTCCGGGAAAAGCGGTATTTTTTTTACCGGATATGCCAAACCGGTTTTGCCGTTTCCGGAAAATCAGATGCAATGGCGTTTCGTAGAACGTGTATGGAAATTCAAGAACGGTGCAAACGGCAGAAAAGTACCTGTCAACATTGCGGTGAATGGGGCTGGCGGACAATTGGATATTGCGGAACTGAAACTGGTTCCCATTACGCCCGGAGCAAAAATAGCATCCGGTAATATGTACGAATCTTCCCGACCGGCATTGATCCCTTGTTTTCCGCTGGGATATGTCTCCTTGAAAAATCCGGTAGTCGAATTCAGTCTGGAAGGCAGACTGCCCGGAAATGGCCGTGCGGCGTTTTGCCGTTTGAAATTGGAAAAAGCAAAAAAAGAATACCGTGTAAAATTTACAGACCGGCATATCAAAACGGTATTACGTGGTGTAAAAGCGGGAAAAGATCATTTATTGTTGACGGTATCCGATGCCGCCGGGAAAGTTCTCTTTACTGAAAAATATCCTGTTTTTGTGCGTGACATACCATCGCTTCCTGCGGGAGCGCATAAGTTGAATAATTTTACAACCGAATTACCGTTGATCAAGTTGGAACATGCCGGAAGTCAAGGGCAAATCATCAATCCCCGGGAAGGCTGGCTTTATTTGCATTTCAGAGGCAGTGATGATTTTTCATTGACTCTTGACGGAAAGAAAGTGTTGGACAGTAAAATGCTGCGTCATGAAACTTTTTTACGTTTGGAACCTGGTAAATATACAGTGTCTGCGACAAAAGGATCCGGCGTGCTGACGGCACGTCTGATTACGGAAACATTTCTTTTTCCTGTACAGCACAGTGCTATTTCCAATGAGATCATTACGCCGGATTTTCTGAAAGAACATCATCTTTCCGCATTGACAACGATCAATTGTGGTGGTGATCCCGTCTTTTTCCGGTCACAAGGCCGTCAATATTTGACTAATTTTTCGGTTGTGGATTTGCGGAAAGGCAAGATGACAGAGGACATCATGCTTGACCGATTGAATAAAGCCACCGATGTTTTTACCGGAGATAAATTTGACGGTACAACATTGGATGAATTGGATTACGCATTTGCAACACATACATTTGAAAAATTTTCCACCGTGATCCGCCGGTTTACAAATCCGGAAAAGAAATTGTTGTATACTTACACGTGCGGTCCGGTCAATGCTTCTTACCGGGAATTTTTTTCAAGTGCAGTCAATGCTTCCGGCAGTCGGGGCAAGATCCTTCATGAATGTTATGAACGGATGAAACCCGGGGAACAGGCAATGCAGCATCATTTGGAACAGATGACGGCGAATATGGTTCATTATAAAGCGGAAATGCCCCGGCTTTTCGGAAATGTTGCCATGATATTTGATCTTTCCAGCGAATTGCCGCAACGGTCTCTGGCGCATTATCCGGATCAGGATTTCAAATATCACCTGGATATGCTGGTACATCGTGCAGCGACAGATCCGGCATTGTCCGGACTGGGAGGTGTCGGATTCTGGGGCGCACACCGTGCCGGAGGTGAATTGCAGCGTTGGGCAATGCGTTTACTGCGTCATTATGTGATCGAAGGAAAAACGACCATGCTTTCTGCGGAATATGGATATAAATTTTTCCCGGGGCATGTAAAGAATCCGGATTTTGCTGAAAATCTGACTCATTGGCGGGCAAATTCCCAAGTCAAAGCAGATACGTTTGCCGGATATGGAACCAAAAGTCAATTACGTTCTCAAGCATTTTCCGGTGTCGGCGATTCTTTTGCCGTATTTACCCGTACAGAGAAAAATTATGGCGAATTACGCCAGAAACTTACCGGGTTTACCCCCGGCAAAACGTATTCGCTGGTATATCTGACCTGTGACCGGGAGATAATGGAAAAGAATACTTTCATTCCCCGGGAATATAAGATCGGTTTCCGTCTCGAAGGCGCAAAAATCATTCGCAATACACTGTTTGCGGATGTGCGTTTTGCCAAAGGGAAACGTATAACATCCGGCAAACGTGCGTGTGTAAATCAACGGTTTGTTGTATTTGTTGCCAATCAGCGTGAAATTGAATTGACTTTTGACAATAAGGATGCCAAGCCGGGAGAAAAAACGGCACTGAATTATATTGCCGTCCGACCGTATTATACCGGCAAATAAAACGTGTTTTTCCGGGCTTGAAATAGAAAATTCAAGCCCGGATGTTATTACAGCGGATCTTGCCCCGGATCAGTTACGGCTTGCGGTCCAGCCGGATGAAGGATTTTATTTATCTCTGCAAGCGAAACATCCGGGTCCGAAATTATGTCTTGGAACATTGGAAATGGATTTCCGGTATTCTTCTCTGTTACCGGCGGGTGAAAATATGCCATCGGCGTATGAACGGCTTTTGCTGGATATCATGCTGCATGACCGGACATTATTTATGCGGCGTGATACGGTGGAATTGTCATGGCAATTATTTGACCCGGTCTTGCATCAATGGGCGGCACGGGATCCGACGGGCGGACCATTGTTGTTTTATCCCCAGGGCACGCCGGGTCCGCAGGAACGATACCATTTTTTACAGACGCGGTGATGATATTATTATTTTGAAATCACTACCGGCCGGTAAAAATTCCGGTCGGTAGTGATAAAAATATAAATTATTTTCACAGATATCCCATAATTTTTCAAAAAACGGGTATTTTCTCTGTATTTGAACGGGAGAATTTTGATTTTTGAAAAAGTGATTTTGTCAGATTTTTGTTTATAAGCAGAAATATTATCAAAAAGTCACAACTGCACGAAGAACCACGGATCAATCGTAAAACAAGCCCCCTTGTGGGGCGGCAAGAGTCAGACAGCCCAGGGTGGAGCGAAGCGCAACCCTGGGATTAACGCATCGACCCCCATTCTCTATGACAGCCACCGCGATGACGGCGTTTCGGTAGAAACGGACGGCATCGTGGTGGCAATGACATTCCCGGAAACATCATTGCATTGGCGAATATGTCATTCCGTGCCGGAACGCCATATCCGTCAATGCCGGTCTTGGTCAA
>JAFVSW010000115.1 GCA_017503545.1 Lentisphaeria bacterium
AGCCGCCATTTTTTTTATGCCCCTTTTAATCTATCTCACTGCTGTCCGGTAAAAATTTTGAAGCAATAGAAGGTTAAAAAAGATCTCTTTGATGTGGAAATAGCAGTTTATTGGTATTCACTTGACTCTTAAATTTACTTTGTAAGATAAACACGAAACTTTTTATTCGAAAAAAAACGCAGATTAATTGTAAAACAAGCCCCGTATGGAGCAGGCAATCCGAGCCGGTTCTCTCGCTCTGGAGTTCCCCTGCAAAACGTCTTATAAAATCGGATCCGGCACTGCGGCGAAAGCATAACCTTTGATTGCGGCTCTTGCATAACGGTTCCGCGCGATCATTTGATCCTGCAGTGCATTTTTCTGTGCAAAAAGTTTGACCAAATCAGTTTGTGTATTATTATCCATCTTATATTATCCTTGTTGAATGTTGTTAAAATATATACTGTTGGACAATATAACACATAAGACTTGAAATGTCACCCCCTTTTTTTGATATTTACCCCCCATCCGTTTTGGAATTACTGCTTTACCAAATCGAAAACGCGGACGTAATCGACAAGGAACGCATCTTTCCCGATGATTTCATAAGATTCTGCAGTCGGTTTGTGATCGGCAAAACGGTATCCTTTCACTTCCGTACTGATCAGAATGAATTGAGGCCGTTTGGAAATATATTGATCGATATGACCATCTTCTTTTCCGTCGATGTAGAAGGTATACCCCGTTTCGTCCCACAACATACCGAAACGATGGAACTGTTCCATATCCAGATCTTCCACTCCGCCCACCTGTGCGCGTTTCATGTCGAGTCCGTATCCCCCGGTAAAAGCGTTATGCCCGGAAATTACACCGTACCGGAAACATTCCATAATATCCAGTTCCGTACCCGTTTCCGCCGGATCAAGGGATGCCCCGATGATTGGTGACTGCAGCCAGAATGCACTCCACCACCGGTTGTCCGGCATCTGCTGAAGTTTGCAGCGATATTCATAATACCCGTAACTGTGCATGAATAACGGCTGTTTGAGTTTGCCGATATTCCATTGCAGATGATCATGCCCGAATGTCGTCTCGACGACCGGCTCATCCATGAAATTGTAACCGGTTTGAAGTTGAGAACTCACCGGTCTGCCATCTTCTTCCAGTACGGTGAAAACGGCATTGCTTTTCCCATCAAGATGTACCCCCTTATCGGTCCACGCCGGATGCCGTTTGCCCATCATGGATAACCGGTAATCCCACTTTGTGCGGTCCAGTTCCGTACCGTCGAATTCATCATTCCAGACCAGAGTCCAATTGCCATCGGGCAGCAGACTCGGTTCATGATCTTCAAGAATAAATTCCTGCATGATAAAAATCCTTTTCTGTTGATTTTTTTGTAATATGGTGATATATTATATCGCTTTGATCAAAATAACATATCATGCCAAATATGATTTTACAATGTGAAAACTATGCCAAAAAATTTAGAAAACATGCCAAATGGGAATCCGGATTTTTTTATAGTTAAAGTCCCGGATAAAAGATTTTATTCCTTTGTCCCCCGCGTGTCTTATATCGGTCATACGATTTCTCTGCCTGAAACAAAATATTCCGTATATCAGCGGACGGAACTGGAATTCTGTTTCCGGCTTTCCAGTGCCGAACAACATGCGGAAGATAAGATCGACGATCAAGTCTATTGTACAGAATTCCCGCACCTGCTGATCAAACATCCCGGTACCTTGCACCGTTACCGGACGGAACACCCGCGCACTGCCTGTTTTCTCATCTATTCGGCAGATGTGGTCCGCGCATTTGAACGGGCGGATATCGATCTTACTCAATTTGCATATCCTTTTCAAATCACTCCGGAAATTCAAAAACTGCTGGATGAATTGCGCCATTGTGAGGATCAGATCCACGAACCGGATATTCCGGACCGGATCGACCTGCTGGCGGTCCGTCTGATTACGGAAGTGATTTCCCAGAGCCGGAGAAATTCCCGGGTTTTGCCACATCACAATGATATCCGTCAAATCGCGGCTTATATTGAAAGTCATTTCAACGAACCGCTGGATTTCAGTTCACTTGCGGAAAAATTCGGCATGTCATTACGTTCATTTTTCCGTCATTGGAAAGAGAACTACCGGGAATCGCCAGCTCATTTTCTGTTGACATGCCGCATGGAATTTGCAAAACATCTTTTATTGCGAAGCAGCATGAACATCAATCAGATTGCGGACAATGCCGGTTTTTCTTCCAGCGGATATTTTGTTCAATCCTTCAAGCGTTATTATGGTGAAACCCCGGCAGCAATGCGCCGGGAATGTATGCAGAATGTCAAAACAAAATAACCGGTCAGCAGAATTTTTCGATTTTTTTCCATGAGATGCAAATTAAGATTTTTTTGTATCTTTTTCTCAGATGTTCCATAATTATTCAAAAAATAGAGCTTTTCGCCAAAAACTTGAACAACGATGTCTTTTCGATTTTAATTACTCTCAAATTCACGGTAGAAAAAAACTCAACATCCAAAAGTACCTTGATTTACCGTAAAACAAGCCCTGAAGGATTTGACCGCTCAGTTTGCGCCGGACGTTTCCCATATGCATTGTGCCGTTGCCTGCGGTCTGGCAGAATTCGGTTACAACGGATTGGCAATCACGCCGGAATTTGGTGCGCATCAACGATATGTCACGATCATCACCGATGCGGTTTTGACTCCCACACCGCTGCTGGAACCCGGTTCTGTTTGCGATAATTGCATGATTTGCAAAAAAGAGTGTCGTTCCGGAGCACTTTCCAAAGAGATCAACGGCTGGAATGAAGTCAAAATCGAAGATAAAGTATACCGTTATGCCAATAAAAATCTCTGGCGTTGTGCCTGGGGCGAACACTTTGATCTCGACTTGGATTTGCCGATTCCGGAACATGTGGATGAAAAAGTCATTATGGAAGCGACCATTAAATACGGTCGCCGTGCCGGGGAAATGGGATCCTGTCAGCGTTACTGCATTCCCCGCGGATTGCGTTACTTTGATAAAGAGTACACCAATGCACCACGCCGTCGCCGTCAGTTCATCGCCAATCCGGAAGCGAATGCAGGATTTCATCGCGGACTGTTTGAGCAGATCCGCAGTCTTGCTGCCAACTGGGGCGCAGATAACGTGATTACGGCTTCTGCTGATACGGTCCGGGAAAAGATGAATCTGGAACTTGATACCCTTCTGCCCGGTGCAACCACGATTGTATCCATGATCGCCTGCCGGAATCCCTTTGAAGCCGATACCTCAAATCCGCGCGCAAATGAAAACCGTTTCGACAACGCCGTTTCCCCGATTCTGATTCAGGCTGGCTATGATGCGGTTCGCGTATTGGAAAATCATGGTTATTCTGCCGGACAAATGTTCCAATTCCCGGAAGAAGAATTTCAGAAACTGATCGCGCCTGCCGGGAAAAAACTCCACACGGTAACGCTGTTGACCGATGCTCCTCTCCCGGAAACCGGTTGGGCCTTGCCCGATAACAGTCCGGTCCGTGCCGCTGATCCGAAAACTCTGACAAAACGGATCCGCCGTGAACTGGAAATGCGGGAATGTGATCTTGTGGGAATTGCTCCGGCAGAACGCGTTGACTCTCTCATTCCGCAGTTGAAAGAAATTTATGAGGGCGAAGTGGAACTGGTTGCCCGCAATACAGCGGATACGATCTACAAACCTTATGAACCGGAAATTGTGGAACAGGAACGTCATATTACCGGCACAAAAGATTATCTGTCCGGCGCAAAAAGTGTGATCATGTTGGGCTTGCGTATGCCTTCCGGTTCGGTCGATATTACAGCCCGGACTCCTGCAGAAGCGGCAGGACCTTACGTTTTTGCCCAGTATGAAACGATCATGCGTCTGCGTGTCCTGGCATGGAATGTGATCGGCAGATTGGAAGAAGCCGGATTCAAGGGTGCAATGGCAGTTGACCTGCACGGAACCGGATCTGTCTGCTGGAATCCCCGCGGAAATTATCCCGATGTGTTCTGCAATGTGTTTGCGGCAGCCGCGGCGGGATTGGGAAGCGTCAGTGAATGCGGTTCAATCGTTACCCCGGAATTCGGTTCCAATGTTCGATTTGTGGCGGTGATAACCGATGCTCCGCTGGAATATAATGAAGTTTTGCGGAATCAGGTGCTTGCCTGTAGCGGATGCAGTCAGCGCTGTGTGAAAGCATGTAAAACTTCTGCATTCGGAGAGCTTAAACAGGTGGATCTGGAAGGTGTGAAATATTCTTTCCGGAAAATCGACATCAACCGCTGCAACTGGGCAAAACGTTACAGTCTGGTTGCTTCTGAAGGAAATCAATATACCGGTTGGGATCTTGATGAAGCCTATCCGGAAAATGCAGATTTGAAAACGTTGCGCGAAAAGCTTGATGAAAGTCTGCGTAAAGTTCCGCAGATCGAAAAGATCCGCCCCTGCAACTTTGAACAATGCCTCTTGGCATGTCCCCACAGCCGGAAACAGAACTGACGGACACAAATAGTTAAACACAACAGGATCCAGTCTGAATAAAATCAGGCTGAATCCTGTTTTTTTTAAGAAAAATTCACTGGCAAACAGAATAAAGGTCGCTGTTTAAGTACCTGTTTTACAGAAGGATCGAATCGATCTTTTTATATTCTTCTTCCGTAAAGGTTGTATTGAGCGGCGCTTGCACACATTCCGCAATCTGTTCCGTGGAACTTGCTCCGCAAAGAACTGATGTAACGCCCTTCCGGCTCAAGATCCATGCCAATGCCAACTGGGCGATCGTTTGAGAACGTTCCTTTGCAATTTCTTCCAGTTGTGCAACTTTTTGAATCAATTCCGGGGTGATGGATGCCGTCTTGAGGAAATGATTTCTGGTGGCTCTGGAATGTTCCGGAATACCATGCAAATAACGGTTTGTCAGAATTCCCTGCGCCAACGGACAAAAACAAATCGCACCGACACCGGTGGAGGAGAGCATTTCAAACATGCCGGTATTTTCCAGATTCCGGTTCAACATATTGAAGCAGCCCTGATAGATTACGCCGGGAGTTTTCAAATCCCTCAGGATTGCAAATGCCCGGGCTGCATCTTCTGTTGAATAGTTGGAAATACCCACATAAAGGGCTCTGCCGCTGCGGACAATGTAATCCAACGCCTGCATACTTTCTTCCAGTGGCGTATTCGGATCCGGGCGGTGATGATAGAAAATATCCACGTAATCCAATTTCATCCGTTTCAGACTTTGATCGCAGCTTGCAATCAGATTTTTACGGGATCCCCATTCCCCGTAAGGACCTTCCCACATGAGAAATCCGGCTTTTGTGGAGATCAGCAATTCATCCCGGTGTTTCTGGAAGTCCTCAGTAAATATTTTGCCGAAATTTTCTTCTGCAGAGCCGGGCTCCGGACCGTAATTATTGGCAAGGTCAAAATGAAAAATTCCCAAATCGAATGCCTTCCGCAGCATGGCTTTTGCATTGTCATAAGAATCAACACTCCCGAAATTGTGCCATAAGCCGAGGGAAACCTGAGGCAGAATGACGCCACTTTTTCCACTTCGGCGGGTCGGCATCAATGAGTAACGGGCGGGATTTGCAATATATTCTTTCATAAAAACTCCTGTTTTAATGATTATTACCGAGGTAATATATATGCCCCCGACGGATTTGTCAATATTTACAAGTGATCGCAATACGAATTTTTTTGTTTTTCGGGTGGCGCAAAAAGCCGGATACCATGTTTGCTCTTTCGAATGATTGATGAGTCGTTATTTTGTTCTATTTTTTCAGCCATTGAAGCTGCCATTTCTGGGGGATTACAAGACGTTTTTTGGTCGGTTTATGAAAAATTTTTTAATTTTTTTTCAAGACCTAAATACACGAATTTTTGAACGCTTTACAATTTTTATAATTCTTCTGTTACATGTATAAGTATTTGAAAATGGTGTATTTCGGTGCTATATTATATGCGTTTACGTAACTGAAAAACAAAAACAAAACATCATTGGAGGTATGTAGTGAGAATCGTTTTTGCGTTAGTCGGCACCGTAATTTGTGCATGGTTGAACACCGGTATTTTATCGGCAAAGGAACCGCCGGAAATGCCAGCCCCGACTGTTGTCGTTGAAAGAACCGTTCCGGCATCTTCGAAGGCGTTCCGCCGTTATGTTGGAATGGTTGAAGCGATCAACAGTGTGCAAATCGTGCCGCGAATCAATGGCGAGCTGCGCAAAATTCATTTCACGGAAGGATCGCTGGTTCATGCCGGACAGCTGCTGTATGAAATCGAGGACACAACTTACAAAGCCGCGGTTCAGGGGTTGGAAGCGCAATTGGAAGCCCAGAGAGCTACGTTGGCATACGCTGCCAGTGAACATAACAGAAAAAGCGAACTTCTGAAAAGCAATGCCGTCTCCACATCATCACACGAACTGGCGGTTATGGAAATCAATGTAGCGAAAGCCAATATCAAACGTCTGGAAGCCGCGTTGATCGATGCAAAAAACACCCTTTCTTATACCCGGATTACTTCTCCTATTTCCGGCAGAATTGGAAAAAGTGCTGTCACAGCCGGAAATCTTCTTGCGCCGCAAATGGGGGCGTTGACCGATATCCAGCAGCTTGCGCCGATTTATATCAAATTCAGTATCAGTGAAAAGGCGCTGCGTCGGGATTTCGGCGATGTTGAAAAACTGATGAAGAACGCCAGAGTGAAAGTTATGCTTGCCGATGGAAAAATTCCTGTTGAAACAGCCCGGATCACTTTGGTTGATAATAAAATCAATCAGAAAAGCAATACCATAACGATGTGGGCAACATTCCCGAATAAAAATCTGGATCTGTTGCCGGGGAGTTTCGTGACGGTACAGTTTTATGCCATCGGCGCACCGGATGAACAAACTACGGTTCTGCCATCGGCTCTGGTCATGGAAAATGGTAAATACTTTGTTTGGGTGCTGAATACACAGAACAACATTCCGGTACGGAGAGAGGTCAAAATCGGTGAAACGGTTGCCGGAAGAACGATTATTCTTGCCGGTGTGAAAAATGGCGAGACAGTTGTTGTGGATGGAACTCACAAGATCCGCCCCAACGCTCCAGTTGTGCCCGTTGATGCCAAAAAGGTATTTACCCGGGGGAGATAACCGATGTTTGCAGCATTTTTTATTGATCGACCGAAATTTGCTTTTGTCATAAGCATCGTAACTGCACTGCTGGGCGTGATCTGTCTGTTGAAACTGCCGATTGCAGAATATCCGGAAATTGCCCCGCCGACGGTCAAAGTGACGGCAATGTATCCCGGTGCGACTTCTCAGGTGATTGCTGAAACGGTAGCCGGAGTCATTGAAGAACAGGTCAACGGGATCGAAGATTTGCTTTATTTCAAAAGCGAAAGCGACAATAACGGGAACTACACACTCACTTTGACATTCAAGCCCTGCATTGATTCCGATATTGCGCAGGTCAACGTGCAGAATGCGGTTCAACGTGCGGAAGCTCAACTGCCGGATATCGTAAAGCAGATCGGGGTAACGACGAAAAAGCAATCAACCGATATGATCGGGGTATATGTATTCCGCACGACCGGCGAGGAATTGAATCATCTTGACCTTGCCAACTATGTCCGTATGAATGTCAAAGACACCTTTGCCCGTTTACCGGGAATGGGGTATGTGGAAATTCTCGGGGAACGTAATTACAGTATGCGTATCTGGCTTGATCCCATCAAAATGGCGGCACTGAAACTTGCACCGGAAGTGGTCATGGGGAAACTGGTCAGTCAGAATATTCCTGTTGCCGCAGGAAGCCTCGGTGCGGAAAAAGCCAATGCCTATCTGCAATTAAAGCTTGACCTTACCGGACGGCTGAAAACGGTGGAAGAATTTTCAGCGATTATTATTGCAACCGGTGAACGTGGGGAACAGATCAAGCTCGGCGACATTGCCCGGTTGGAGTTAGGGGCGGAACGCTATACGGATGAAGGTTTTTTCAATGGGGAAAGTTGTATTGCCCTTGCCATTTACCGTCAGGATGGAGCCAATGCGGTCGATTTGGTGAAAAGAGCCAATAAAACATTGGAAGATTTGAAAACCCGTTTTCCAAAAGGGGTAACGGCACATCTTTCTTATGACCCGACTCATTACATTATGGTCAATGTCAAAGAAATTGCAACTACATTGATTCTCACATTGCTGCTGGTTGTTGCCATTACCTATATTTTCTTGCAGGATTTCCGGGCGACACTGGTTCCGGCACTTGCAATTCCGGTATCTCTGCTGGGAACATTTTTCTTTATGTCCATATTCGGTTACAGCATCAATGTGTTGACGATGTTCGGTCTTATTCTGGTGATCGGGTCGCTTGTCGATAATGCCATTGTTGTAGTGGAAAACACGATGCGGCTCATTGAAGAGGAAAAACTCTCTCCGAAAGAAGCAACCCGGAAAAGTATGGCACAGATCACCGGACCGGTGATTGCGGCAACTCTGGTTTCTGCCGCGATTTATGCGCCGATCGCTTTCTATGGCGGTATCGTCGGTACGATTTATATGCAGTTCGCCGTAACGATGTGTATCGCCTTGTGTATTTCCGCCTTTAATGCTTTGACGTTGAGTCCGGCATTGTGTGCCTTGATTCTTCGTCCGGCGGATCCGGTAAAAAAGAAAAAATTCATTTTGTTCCGCTGGTTCGATTATTCTCTGGATAAAACCCGGAGTGGATTTTTATTTTTCAGCCGGATTATGATACGCCGTCTTCTTCTTGCGGCGATCCTGATGTTGGGCGTTCTGGTTTTGACTTACTTTGTTTCTCATAATCTTAACGGTGGATTTCTGCCGGATGAAGATAAAGGGGTATTGATGTGTGAAGTGGAACTCCCGCCCGGAGCCGCTTTACAGCGAACCAACAATGCCATGTTGGAATTCAGTGAAAAAGTTCAGAAAATAAAAGGCGTACGGGAAGTCATTGCCGTATCCGGCTTTTCCATTATGTCCGGCGCTAGCGAAAACCTCGGTTTTGCCATTGTCACGTTGGATGACTGGAGTAAACGCAGCACGCCGGATCTCTCCATTTCTGCCATCCGTAACAAGATTATGGAAATGGGGGCAGGGATTCCTCAGGGCGTAGTCCGGGCATTTCAACCTCCGGCGATTATGGGGTTGGGGGTAACGGGCGGTGTAACTTTTGCATTCCGTACAGCCGGCGGGGAATCTCCGCAGGAATTTGAACAGCAGATGGGAAAACTGTTGGGGATGCTCAATAATAAGCAGTTGCTGCCGGAAGCCGCCTTTGCTTTCAGCGGATTCAATGCCCGTACGCCACAGGTGTTCCTGAATATTGACCGTGAAAAGGCGGAAACACTTGGTATCCCGACAGACCGCATCATGACTTTCATGCAAAGCAGTTTTGCCAGTTTATATGTCAATGACTTCAACTTGAAAGGCTATTCTTTCAAGGTCAAGATACAGTTGGAAGGTGACGAACGTTCCACGTTAAGTGCGCTGGAAGAAACGATGGTGCAGAATAATACCGGCGACATGGTTCCGTTGTCGGTATTTACCACACCGGAAATCCGGTTGGGAGCCCGCAAAATCGAACGTTTTGACCAGAATATGTCGGCTGCAATCACCGTGATCCCTGTTCCGGGTGCATCGTCCGCACAGATTATGGATAAAATTGAAGCGATGGTCAAGAAGGAATTTCCCAATCATTATACCGTCGGCTGGACCGATATGAGTTATCAGGAAAGAAATAACGATGGCAGAATCCTGATTTTGATGACCCTGGCAGTTATTTTCGGCTATCTCTTTCTTGTTGCGCAATATGAGTCCTGGACCGTTCCGCTGCCTGTCATTCTCTCGGTTGCATTTGCATTGCTTGGCGGAGTTGCGGCGTTGTGGCTGACTGGAATGCTGCTGGATATTTACGCACAGCTTGGTTTGATCATGCTGATCGGCTTGTGTGCCAAGAGTACGATTCTTATGGTGGAATTTTCAATGCAGGAGCGCGCATCCGGTAAATCCGTTGTCCGTGCTGCATTGAATGGAGCCAATTACCGTTATCGAGCGGTATTGATGACGGCATGGAGTTTTATTTTCGGTGTTCTGCCGTTGCTGTTTGCTTCCGGGGCAGGGGCGGAAAGCCGTAGAGTGATCGGCACAACGACCTTCTGGGGGATGTTGGCGGCAACCATTTTCGGGGTTGCATTCATCCCGCCATTGTATACGCTTTTTCAGAAAGCCCGTGAAAAAGTAAAGCACAAACAGTGAAAAAAAAGAGCCGGCAGGATAATGTTAAACGCATTATTCTGCCGTCGGAACTCAAAATTCCGTTATGGAATTATTTCACATTGTCGAGCTGTCATTTTTTTTGCTGCAGGTGCATGGAGGTGTTTCATTTTTTTTATTTCAAAAACAAGTTTTGATATCAGGTTTTGTAAAAACGGCACATTTTTTTGATAAAAAAGTGAAAAAGATTACAAAAAAGATGACTTCCTGACTTTTATTTTGTGGAATACATGCTATATTATAATGTCTTCACGTATATTTTGAAGATATAAAAACAGTTAAATATGAGAAGCGTTTTCCTGAACTTATTCTGAGTCGGGAGAGTCAGAACTCATACAGAATGGAGTATAGAACATTGAAAATCTTACTGACAGGTATTACAGGTTTGGTGGGTGCATCCGTTGTGACGGAGCTTCTCAGTAAACATGCAGACTATGAAGTCATTGCCATTTGCCGTTCCGGTCACAACAGTCCGGCCCAGCTCCGCGTGGAACGGACGATTGCAGAACAGTGTGCGTTTGACGGGATTCCCGGTGCTGAAGTTGAGTTGATGAAACGTATCACGGTTATTGATGGTGATGTCACGAAATTGCCGTTTGATGAAATTGCGAAATATGCCCCGTTTGATACCATGTTCCATTGTGCGGCGGATGTCAACCTCGGGAAAGACCCGGAAGGCAAGACTTACGCAACGAATATGAATGGTACGATCAACGCGATTGAAGCAGTCCGCAGATTCAATATTCCCAACATGCATTATGTCAGTACTGCATACGTTGCCGGTACCAGTGTCGGCAGAGTTATGGAAGATGATATGCCTGCAACCGGTTGGATCAACTCTTATGAACGCAGTAAATTCAATGCGGAAAAACTGGTGCGCGAGTCCGGTATTCCGTTTTCCATTTACCGTCCGTCCATCATTGTTGGCCGTTTGAAAGATGGATTGATCCGTAAGCCGTTGGCATTCTATCGTATTCTGGAATTTTTCGGCAGACTGAAAAGCCACCGTTGTCATAAGATGGGGATTGCCGCCAATGCACCGCTGGATCTCAGTCTCCGTTTGAAAAGTAAAACTTCGGATAAAATTTACTTTGTACCGGTCGATTATGTTCAGACTGCTATTTCCAGTTTGTTCCTCCATCCCACAGTGAATAAAACATATCACATCACAGGGGAAAGCCCGGTCAGTACCGACTTGATTGCAGAAGCCTGTTCTTCTGTTCTCAAAGCCTCCGGATTGGTTGTGACAGAAGATGTTCCCGATCCCACAGCATCCGAACAGCTGCTCAATAAGATGATTGAAGACCTGATGCCTTACTTTACGACTCAGATCATTTTCGACAATACCAACGTCCGCAACACTCTGGGCGATGAGGTTCTGAATTGGAAACAGGATCTTGCCTTCCTGAAGCGCATGGCATATTCCTACTACAAACAGGAAATGCCTGATCTTGTCGATTGAGACATAGAAACAACACTGTAATAAATCAGGAACAGGATTTTTATTCTGTTCCTTTTTTTTCCGAAAATGGATAAAATGAAAGGTTTTGAGACATGAATAAACATTTTTTGAACGTATTTGCTGTTTTTATTTGTGTGTTTTTGGCTCTTTCTTTAAGTGCTGCTGATAAACAGGTTAAATATGTGTTTCTTTTTATTGGTGACGGCATGTCTACACCGCAGCGTATGATTGCGGAAGAGTTTTCTCTGAAGCTCGGCAAAGGCAAGCTGGCAATCAATAACATGCCTTATCATGGCACAACACGTACCGCTTCTGCCAATTCTCTGGTTACAGATTCTGCCGCCGCCGCCACTGCAATTGCATGTGGGGTGAAGACTACAAACGGCAAACTGGGTGTTGATCCCCAAAACAAACGACTGGAATCTGTTGCGGAAGTAGCAAAGAAAAAAGGCAAAAAAGTCGGTATTATTACATCCGTCACGATCAATCACGCCACACCCGGCGGTTTCTATGCTCACCAGCCGAGCCGCAGTAATGCTTACAAAATCGGTTTGGATCTGCTTGCTTCCGGCTTTGATTATTTCGGTGGCGGCGGCATGGGGGGAGCTGCGGATAAAAAGAAGGATTCGGCATACAAAGGCAATATTTACGAACTGGCGAAAAAAGCCGGTTATAAAGTTGTGTTCGGCAGAAAAGGTTTTGACTCTGTAACTGCCAATGACAAAAAAGTCTGGTCGATCGGTACGGAAGGAGCCCTTCCTTATAACATTGCAGGCAATAAAGAATTGCCCACACTGGCAGACTTTACACGCCAGGGAATTCAGGTTCTGGATAATCCCAACGGATTTTTCATGATGGTGGAAGGCGGTGCGATCGACTGGGCGGGACATGCCAATATGGCAGCGGAAAACCTCCATGAAGTTCTGGGATTCAATGAAGCCGTTAAAGTTGCAATGGATTTCGCAAAGAAACACCCGGATGATACATTGATCATTGTCACAGGTGACCATGAAACCGGCGGTATGACCATGGGTTTTGCCGGATCCGGCTACAATTTGTGGGTGGAACGCCTGATGCATCAGAAGATGACACTCAATGACTTCCATGTTATGGTAAAAGAAAAACAGAAAAAGAATAAGGCATTGACTTTTGACGATATCAAAGCGGATATTACAAAAAATTTCGGTTTGAAATTTACGGATGATAAAAAAGATATCATGCGTGTAAATTCAAAACAACTCAAAAGTCTGGAAAAAGGTTTCAAAGACGGAAAGTTGGCATTCGCATTGCGTATCGTAATCAGCGATAAAGCCGGTATCGGCTGGACATCCGGCGCACACACAGCCTTGCCTGTTTTGACAACCAGTCAGGGTAAAAATGCTGAAGTCTTCAGTGGATTGCTCGACAATACCGACATTTCCAACCGTCTCAAACCGATGATGTGATGAAGCTGATGAAACATGGTGTCCGGCGGGAACTGATTACAAGTCTGGTTTTCGCGTTTTGCTGTGTGATTCTGTTCATCCTTCCCCGGAAGGAAACCATATTCACACAACAGGGAAAACGGGAAAAAGCTGTTGTCCTTTCTGTGGACAACAGCCAGATTTCCATGCACGGACACCTGAAATACGGCTCACAGAATTTAACTGTCCGGCTGAAAAGCGGAGAACACAAAGGTAAAGTATTTGCTGCTGCCAACGAATTGCGGGCACAGTTGGAACTGGATAAGGATTTCAAGGTCGGCGATCATGTATTGGTCAACATACTGCCGGATGATACACCGGAAAAATCGACATTGATCGCCCAGGAACATGACCGTTCCTTATGGTTCTGGATACTGGCTGGATCGTTCTGCATTGTCTTATGTGTGTTCGGCAGATGGACCGGTGTAAAAGCATTGTTGAGTTTTATTTTCAGCTGCGCAATGATTTGGAAAGTTGTGATTCCACTCATTCTCAATGGTTATAATGCAATTTGGATCTCCTTTTTCTGTGTGTGTCTGCTGACCGCAGTGATTCAATTTCTGATTGCCGGCGTGAATCGGCGTGGAGTAACTGCATTTCTGGGGGCTATTTCCGGCGTGTTTGCGGGGGCATTGACGGCTTGGTTATTTACTGTTCTGATGAAGATAAACGGTGCGGTATTGCCTTATTCCCAGGCATTATTGTATTCCGGATATGAAGTTTTGAAATTACAGGATATCTTTGTTGGAGCCATGATTCTGGCATCGAGCGGTGCGGTAATGGATCTGGCAATGGATATCAGTACCGGTATGAGTGAAATCGTCAGTCACTCGCCGGAAATCACAACGAAAAAACTGGTATCCTCCGGCATGGAAATCGGACGTAATGTTGTAGGAACCATGACGACCACTTTACTGTTGGCGTATTCCGGCGGTTATATCACACTTCTGATGATGTTTTATATTCAAGGCAATGCCCCGATGGACTTTCTGAACAACCCCCTGGTTGCCTCCGAAGCCGTCAAAACTTTGGCAGGCAGCTTTGCACTTGTATTGGTTGCACCGCTTACGGCTTTATGCGGCGGTTTTTTCTTTAAAAAATATAAAAAATAACCTGCAATCAGAATAAAAAGTATTACATTACTCATGAAATAAAAAAATTCCAAAATTGAAGAAAGGAATCAATCATGAGTAAGATCTATGCACCACACATTTTTACATCTGAATCCGTTTCAGAAGGACATCCGGACAAGGTTTCCGACCAGATCTCTGATGCCATTCTCGATGCGTGTATCAAACAGGATCCGATGAGCCGTGTCGCATGTGAAACTCTTTGTACCACCGATTTGATTGTCATTTCCGGTGAAATTACCACAAAAGCAAAAGTGGATTGGGAATCCATCGCGCGGAACGTTGTCCGCGACATCGGTTATACCAGCAATGATATCGGTTTTTGTGCCGATGACTGTAAAGTTTTTGTCTGCATCCATGCACAATCCGGGGATATTTCTCAGGGGGTGACGGAAGGCGAAGGGCTTTACAAGGAACAGGGGGCAGGTGACCAGGGTATGATGTTCGGTTATGCCAGCAATGAAACGGCAGAATTGATGCCGGCACCGGTTCTTTATTCTCATAAAATCGTGGAAGAATTGGCGCGTCTCAGAAAAGCGGAACCGGAAAAATATGCGTTCCTCCGTCCCGACTCCAAGAGTCAGGTTTCCATGTCCTATGTCGATGGCAAACCCACGAAAGTGGAAACTGTCGTTGTCTCCCATCAGCATACTCCGGATATGAATATTGCCGATCTGGAAAAACTGGTGAAGGAAGTGACGGAAAAAGTTATTCCTGCTGAATTCCGTACCGGCGACATCACATATTATGTGAACCCGACCGGACGGTTCGTTGTCGGCGGCCCCAATGGTGATACCGGTTTGACCGGCCGTAAGATCATTGTAGATACTTACGGTGGTGTCGGTTCTCACGGCGGTGGAGCGTTCTCCGGAAAAGATCCGACAAAGGTTGACCGCAGTGCGGCTTACATGTGCCGTTATGTTGCAAAGAATATTGTGGCATCCGGTTTGGCGGATAAATGTGAGATCCAGGTTGCATATGCCATTGGCGTGGCACAACCGCTGTCGATCAACGTGACAACTTATGGTACCGGCAAGATTGCCGATGCTGATCTGGAAAAAGTTGTCCGTGAAGTCTTTGACATGCGTCCGGCAGCCATTCTTGATACCTTGCAGCTCCGTTATCCGACCAGTTGGAGTTATCGCGATACGGCGGCATACGGTCATTTCGGCAGAAACATTTTCCCGTGGGAAAAAGTGGATAAAACAGACGCGCTTTGTGCGGCGGCAGAAAAATATCTGAAAAACTGATCCGGGAGACCGCACAATGGCTGACAGACCGATCAAAGTGCTTGGCGGCGGTTCGGCATTGCTGGATCTGCTGGTACATGTTGATGATTCATTCATTGCGGAATATGCCGGTGGTGAAAAAGGTGGTATGACGATGCCACCGCCGGAAGAAATTGCGCGGATGCAAGCGGCGGCGGAAAACGTCTCTACCGTCACAAAATCCCCCGGCGGATCGGCTGCCAATACCTTGTGCGGTTTGCTTCAGTTGGGGATTCCCTGTGCTTTCTTTGCAAAGACCGGGACGGATGAAAACGGTAAGATTTACCGGGATTCTTTTGCTGCTTGCGGCGGTGATTGCCGGTCGATCAAGCTCAATGACAATGTGCCGACAGGGCGTTGTCTCTGTTTGATCACGCCGGATTCCCAGCGGACCATGCGGACCGATCTCGGTGCGTCCGGGACGTTATTGGAAGAAGAAGTGCTGGATGCGGATTTTGACGGTATCACCCACTTTCATCTGGAAGGGTATCTGCTGTACAATATGCCGGTTTTTCTTAAATTGCTGATGACGGCAAAAAAACATGGCTGTACGGTCAGTCTTGACTTGGCATCCTTTGAAGTTGTGCGCACATTCAAAGCGGAACTGGAAACGATCCTCCGGGATTATGTGGATCTTGTTTTTGCCAATGAAGATGAAGCACAAGCGTTTTCCGGTTCGGATGACCCGGTGAAATCCCTGGAAATCCTTTTGGAACTCTGTCAAACGGTTTGTGTCAAAGTCGGCAAAAACGGAGCCTATATCGCCAGTCATGGGGAAAATGTGGTTCATGTGGATGCCAAACTGGTCAAAGCCGTGGATACTACCGGAGCCGGAGACTTATGGCAGACCGGATTCCTTGCCGGTTGGCTCAAAGGAAAAGACAATGCTGTTTCCGGCAGATATGCTGCGGCAGTTGCGGCGGAAGTGGTGCAGATCACCGGCGCACAAATACCTGCAGACCGCTGGGCTGTCCTCCGTGAAGAAATAAAATAATTTTTTATATAGAAAGGTTCTACTTACCATGAATACAAATGGAGATTATGCCGTTCGGGATTTGACACTTGCCGGATTCGGACGGAAAGAAATCGAAATCGCAGAATACGAAATGCCCGGGCTGATGGCTGTCCGGAAAAAATATGGTCCCGACAAACCGTTGAAGGGCTTGAAGATCATGGGCAGTCTCCACATGACCATTCAGACAGCGGTACTCATTGAAACGCTTGCTGATCTGGGGGCAGATGTCCGCTGGTGTTCCTGCAATATTTTCTCTACACAGGATCATGCGGCTGCTGCGATTGCAGAACGCGGTATCTCCGTTTTCGCCTGGAAAGGTGAAACGCTGGAAGAATATTGGGATTGCACACTGAAAGCCCTCACATGGCCCGATGGTTCCGGACCCGATCAGATCGTGGACGATGGCGGCGACGCCACATTGCTGATCCATTGGGGTGTGAAAGGGGAAGACGATGATGCGTTCCTGAATCGTGCTGCTTCCTCCGAAGAAGAAGCCGTCATTCTCAATCTTCTCAAACGCGTGAAGAAGGAAGACCCGGGCAAATGGCATAAAGTTGCCGCAGCCGTCCGCGGTGTTTCTGAAGAAACCACGACCGGCGTACATCGTTTGATTCAGATGGCGGAAAAAGGCGAACTCCTGTTCCCTGCAATCAATGTCAACGACTCCGTTACAAAATCCAAATTCGACAATATTTACGGATGCCGCCACTCCCTTACCGACGGAATCAAACGGGCGATGGACGTTCTCCTTGCCGGAAAACAGGCTGTGGTCTGCGGTTATGGCGATGTGGGTAAAGGCTGTGCCGAAGCATTGAAAAATGAACGTGCCAGAGTGATTGTTACAGAAATCGACCCCATTTGTGCGCTTCAGGCTTGCATGGCAGGATTCCAGGTTTCCCCGGTGGAAGCCGCGCTCCCCACTGCCGATTTGTATGTTACCTGTACCGGCAATAGCCATGTGATCACACTGGAACACATGGAAAAAATGAAAGATCAGGCAATCGTCTGCAATATCGGACACTTTGACAATGAAATCGAAGTTGCCCGTTTGAAAGCGGTGGAAGGCATCAAAATCACCGAAATCAAAGGCAACATCTGCCCCGTTCATAAATTCACATTCCCCGATGGCCACAGTATTTACCTGCTGGCAGAAGGTCGTCTGGTGAACTTGGGCTGTGCAACCGGACATCCCAATTTTGTGATGAGTTGTTCTTTTGCCAATCAGACATTGGCGCAGATCATTATTGCAAAAGAAAAACTCCCGGTGGGTGTGAAACGTTTGCCGAAAGAATTCGACGAAGAAGTCGCCCGTCTCCATTTGGAAAAATGCGGTGCGGTTCTGACCAAACTGACACAGGAACAAGCGGACTACATCGGCGTGCCGGTGGATGGTCCTTACAAGGCAGATCATTACCGTTATTGATAGAGGTAAGTTCAAACGTATTTCAAAAAATGATTTGAAAGAAAATTGTTGATGAGATGGATATGGTAGTTTATGCGTGGCTACTCGCAGAGTAACCACCGGAAACGCCCCATATTCAGATCGCAACAAGATTTTTCAAGCAGTATTGAATACGGTTGAAATTGCCTCAATAAACACAAGGAGGGCCTATGGCAGAGAAGTTCAGTGCGATTCAGTGGTTTCTGAAAGAATTACCCCGATTGCAGGAAGATGGATTGCTGGATGAAACATCCGCAGTCCGTCTGAAAGATCATTATGAAGGACGGCTGGCAAAAAAGCCGTCTGTAAAAAATTATTTTCTTCTTGCCATGGGCATTATCGGCGGTCTTATGGTTGCCGCCGGGATCATTCTTGTGATCAATTACAACTGGGATATGTTTTCCAAACCGGTGCGGATCGGTATTTCCGCCGTTCCGTTATTGATCGGGATGGCGGTTTCTGTTTTTGCTCTTGCCAAAGAAAAAAGTATCCTTCTCAATGAATTGGGGGCAATTCTTACGGCAACGGGCGGAGCAACACTCATCGCCATGATTTCCCAAATTTATCATATCGGCGGTGATTTTCGGGATTTCGTGATGCTGAATCTGGCATTGTCTCTCCCGCTGATCTACATTTTTAACAGTATCGGACTGGCATCCGTCTACACCTTCGGCATGTTTTTTATTATGGAACCGCGCTGGGGAGATGATTTCAGTTATTTACCGTATTTCCTCTATATTCTGTTGATTCTGCCATATTTTCTCTATCATCAAATCAAAGGGGATTCATACCGGATATGGACGCGGTATTTGATGGGCGCGGCGGCAACGTTCGGACTTATTTCCTGCAGTTCGGCTTATTATCCACCGCTTTTCTGCTTTATGCTTGCGTTTGCCGCCTGGTTGGCAGGGCGGGAGCTGCACGAAAAAGGGGAACGGTTTTTTTATAATCCCTGGCAGAATTCCGGTTATGTTTTCATGTTGATCCTGTTTGCAATCGGCAGTTGTTCCGATGGTTTATTCCACTTTAACCGCCCTCCGGATGGTGGTTCCGAGCATCTACTGACGTCCTGGCTGTTCGGCATCCTGCTGTTTGCCGCCTTTGCATACAATTATATCAAGCGTCAGATCACGGCGGAAAAAGTCGTTGCAGCAGTATGGCTTGTACTTTTATTGCTGCCATTTGTGATGGATCAGAAGACCGCTGCCGGTTTGCTGGAGATCCTCGCCTGCATCACCATGGTCGTATTGGGAATGATTTTATTGATCAAAGGATACCGGAGCAATCAATTGGCAGAATTCAATGCCGGATTTCTTCTGATCGCCATGCAATTGATCTGCCGGTTCTTTGATGCGGATTTCGGGCTGCTTTACCGTGCAGCAGGCTTCATTGTTCTGGGGATTGGTTTTATCGGTGCCAATGTCATATTACGCAAAAAAATCAGCCGGGAGGTGCAACATGAAAAAGCATGATTTTTTGAAATATCTCCGGTTTGCATTTTATATCCTGACCATCGGCATCATGTGGTATATCCCGGTGAAAAAGATCATTGCGATCGAAGTTCCGGGCGTACAACCTCTGACCGTTGATTTCAATATACAGGGGTACGATCCCTATGATCCGGGCAGGGGACATTATCTTGCACTTCAAATTGAACCGCTCAAACTGAAAGAAGAAAATCTTGATAATAGATATTCGCAACAATATTATATTCTTTTGAAACGGGGTAAAAACGGTTTAGCAGAAGTTGCCGGAGTACAAAAAAAACGTCCGGAAAAAGGATATTATATTCAAGGTGTCATCAGTTCCGGTTACGATATAAAGAAGGAAAAGAATTATCTTGAAGTTAGAAAATTCCCATGGAAACGCTTTTATATCAATGAAGATTTGGCGAAAGCGGCGGAAGAAATTCTGCAGAAGCAGAATGGCAAAAATTGCCGTCTCCGGGTCAAATTATATGAACACGGTGGATCTGCAGTGGAAGACTTGCTGGTGAACGGCAAATCCATCCGGGAATTGGCAAAAGAAAGTCTTAAAGGAAAAAGATATTGAAAAAGTTTTATTCGCTTCTTTTTGTATGCAGTATTTCTGTTCTTCTTTGTGGAACGGCAGTCGGATGTGCCTCCGTTACAACGTGGGAAAAAACGGGTGTCATTACGTATACCGTGAATGATGCGGAAATCAAAAGAACGGCAAATGGCGATATTGAATTATTGCAGCATGTTACGTTGAAAAAAACGTATTTGCCTTTTGTTGCTGTGCCGGCAGGAGAATCCGATGAACAACGGATCTTTTATTATCCGGGAAAACGAAAACCGGAGAACACGATCGGGTGTTCGTACCGCTTGAAACCGGATCACAAACAAGCGATCGCAATGCGGCAGAAAAACGGATATTTATATTTTGATAAGATATTGAGTTCATTCGATACGGATGTGAATAAATTGAATCCGGCAGATATTGCCTTGATGAAAGAAAATCCGTTTGTCGTCGGCCATCATTCCGGCAATATACTTTCTTTTTATTCTTATTGTATTCCCTACGCGGTGGAAGAAAGAAAAAACGGAGAAATTTACCTGAAATGTTATATCCCATTGACTCCCCGTATTCTGATTCCCTATGATCAGACACGGTCTTATCAGGAAAAAATGGAAGGTACAGGAATCACCCTGTTACGCATTGCCATGCTGCCGATTCCGCTTGTTGTGGATACGGTGACATTTCCGCTGCAATTTTTGTGTTTGTTTTTGTTACATGGCGGAAAATGAACCCGATTGCTTACCGGAAATAAATAAGGTTCTTCGACGGTTTGTACCACAATTATGCTCAAAAATATATAATAAACAAATACAGAATGTAGAATCGACCTGTTTTACACGTAAAATAAGTATAAAACTTAACGTCCAGACAAACTTGGATTTGCCGATAGACAAGCCCCGACGGGGCGGCAAGAGTCAGACAGCCCAGGGTGAAGCGCAGCGTAACCCTGGGATAAGACATTGAATAATATTGTCCCATGACAGCCTCCGCGTTGAAGACGTTCCGCAG
>JAFVSW010000020.1 GCA_017503545.1 Lentisphaeria bacterium
GCCACCGCCGTCTGTATCCTCTGCCGGAAACGTGCCGCCGCCGATCAAACAGTTTGCCGAAGAAAAGAAAGCGTTTGACCGGGAAAAACCGGCAGGCTCGGATGGTGGAAAAGTCTCATTCGACAGTACATTGGATTATAAACTGCCGCCGGTTGCCTTGTTGGATAAGCAGGAAGAATCCCATACCGAAGATGCTGCCCATATTGAGCAGTGCCGGGAACGTTTGCAGAAGACACTGGAAAGTTTCAACGTGGATGGTCACGTGAGCGAGATCATTGTCGGTCCCCGAGTGACCCGATTTGAAATTACCCTTGCTGCCGGAGTGAAAGTGGAAAAAGTTACCGGGATCCAGAACAACATTGCCATGGATCTGGCGGCGGAAAGTATTCGTATTCTTGCGCCGATTCCGGGGAAAACGACAGTCGGGATTGAAGTTCCGAACAAGGTATCCAGTATTGTTTACATCCGTTCTCTGTTTGAATCGGCGGTATGGCGGGAAAGTCATGCACAGATTCCGATCATTCTGGGGCGCGATATTGCCGGTAAAGTGATCGTGACCGATTTGGCGAAAGCGCCGCATTTGCTGATTGCCGGGTCTACCGGGTCCGGGAAATCGGTTTGTATGAACACACTTATCATGAGTTTGCTGTTCAAATATTCACCGGCGGAATTGCGTTTGATCATGGTTGACCCGAAAGTGGTGGAATTGGAAATGTACCGTTTGATTCCTCATTTGATCACCCCGGTTGTGAATGATCCGAAGAAAGTTCCTTTGGCATTGCGCTGGGGTGTGAACGAAATGGAACGGCGTTACCGTGTTCTGGCAAAAGTAAAAGCGAAAAATCTGGAAGGCTTCAATAACCGTCCGCAGGATCAAGTCCCGGTCTACGATGAAGACGGGGAACGCATTCCGCAGAAATTGCCGCTGGTCATTATCATTATCGACGAGTTGGCGGACATTATGATGACAGAAGCCAAGAGCGATGTGGAAACCAGTATTTGCCGTATTGCTCAGAAAGGCCGTGCTGCCGGTATTCACCTTGTGATTGCCACCCAGACACCACGTAAAGACATTATTACCGGTTTGATCAAAGCCAACCTGCCGACCAAGATTGCGTTCCGTGTCGGTTCCAATATGGACAGCCGTGTGATCCTGGATGCGGGCGGTGCGGAAAAACTGCTGGGGAAAGGTGATATGCTGTTCAATCCGCCGGGCGGTGCCGGTCTGGTGCGTATTCAGGGCTCCATGGTATCTGACCCGGAAATCCAGAAAGTGGCGGACTTTGTATCGGTTCAGGTGGAACAGAGCTTTGATGCTCAGGTAATGGCGGAAGATGTTCAGGTACACAATGGCGGCGGTAATGATGATGGCCCGGTGGAAACCTCACGCAGCAGTCGGGAAGATCAATTCGGTCCGGATGTGGATGATATCATCGGTGATTTGCCGGGGGATGAATTTATTAATTCCTGTGCAGCGAAATATCTTCAGCCCGGGGATTCCGATTTGTTGCGGAAAGCACTTGAAATTATCATTATGGAACAGAAAGCAAGTACATCTTATCTCCAACGCCGTCTCGGTATTGGATATAATAAATCGGCGGAACTGATGGATCAGCTGGAACAGCGCGGCATTATCAGTCCTCCGCTCCCCGGCGGACAGAAACGCAATATTCTTATCACCGACGGTTTGGAAGAGAATCATTTTGATTCCTGATATTTGTAATAACGATTGAGGTATGAATTATGACTGATGATTATAACGAAAATACTGCTCCCATTGCGGATCATTCCGCAGAGAATGATTTGTTCCGTCAGGATGAAAATTTCAGCGTTCCGCCGCCTCCTGTTGCGTTGATGGCTGAAAAAGATCACACATTTGCAACAACTCCGCCTGCCGTTTCTGATATGCCTAAAGTACAGATGTTTGCCGATGGTGAACAGAAACGTTTTGCAGAACATGCCAACGAAAAAGCTCCGGCGAATGTTCATGCAGCCCCAGTTGTTTCTGCAAAAATCCATTTGGAACCTTCTGCTTTTTCATCTGATGTCAAATACGGTGAATTGCTCCGGTATGCCCGTGAAAAAGCCGGATTTTCCGTAGAGCAGATCGCAGAGAAAACAAAATTGCGGACATATTATTTGTATGCCATGGAAGATGATCAACCTGACCGGCTTCCGCCTTCCACTTATGTTTCTTCCTACATTCGCTCGCTCTGTTTATTTTACCGTTTGGATGATGCCAGTGTGGAATTTCTGCGGAAACGGTTCAATGCAGAAAGTGCCGCCGCCGGAGACAGTTCCATTCCTCAGACCTTGATTGAGACGATGGGGAAAGATGCTCAAATCAGTGAAACAGAAGATTTGCGTATCAAAAAAATGTTCCGTTTCTTTGCGGTTATTTTGATCCTGATGATCCTGCTGATCGGCTGGGCTGTTTATGCCATCCTTCAAGCCGGAAATAAGAGTGATACGGATTTTTCTGCCGGTGCAGCGGCATTGACTGCGCCCGGTCCCCGTCCGGAAATGACCATGGATGAATTTGACAGTCTGACCGCTCCGCAAGTACCCGATATTTCCACTTTGGATATGACGAAACGCCCGAAAGTCAACCGTTCCAACAGCAGATAAAAACGGACCGTTCAAAGTAAAATGACACAAAAAAACGCGCCTTTTGAGACGCGTTTTTTTTGAACCGTAATATTGCTTATTCCACTTCGTCAAAGACACGGATATGGTCTACAATAAAGGCATCACCCGCGTATTCTTTCTTCAATTGCGGAGCATGGTGGAAGGATGCACGATACCCCATAGCTTCCGTGGAAATCAACAGAAATTCCTCGATCTGTGATACCGCTTTGCTCAACTGGGCGACTTCTTTCCCATCCATGTAATACACATATTTTTCCGGTGTCCAGAGCAAACCGAATGTGTGGAACCCGTCTTCGCTGTCCGGTAACGGCAATTCCCCGGTACCTTCGTGCTGATGATCAGGCCCGTAACCGCCCCAATGATTATTGGCGGACCAGGTCTTTTTATCCGGATAAAAACATTCCATGATATCCACTTCCACCCCGGCGACTGCAGGATCAGGACAGCAGCCGATGATCGGGGATTGCATCCAGAATGCACACCACCAGCCCGGATTTTTCTGGGGTTTGCAGCGACATTCATAATAGCCGTAGCGATGTTTGAATTTCGGTTCGGAAAATTTGGCAATCGGCCAATGGAATTGCGGTGGATTTTCTGCACCGTTGACTTCGTAAAATTCGGTGCCGGGACGGTCCATATAATTTTCCCCGGTCTGCAATTGGCAGGTATAAAATTCCCCGTCTTTTTCCACCAGTTTCAAGTGGGCGCAACTGTCCTTGATCTCCAACGCTTCTTCCCCAGCTAATGCATGATGCTTCAATTGGAGAAGGTGACGGCGGAAACTCCATTTTGTTTCGTCCAATTTATTGCCGTCAAATTCATCATTCCACACCAGTTTCCATTTCTTGCCGTCCGGCAGAAAACTGGGTGCATGACCTTCATGATCGTACTGAATCATTATAATTCCTTTCCTGTTTATCAGCAATCTACATCTTCCGGCATGTGCTGGCAGGAACAGCCTGCATCGCAAGTGATGATCTCACCCGTCATATTGGAACTTGCATCACTTGCCAGAAATGCCACAACATTGGCAATATCGCTGCCGCTTGCTTCATGACGCAACGGACAATTCATCCGGCGGCGGGTCTTCTTTTCTTCCGGCAGAACATCCCACCGTTCCGTATAGATATAGCCCGGCGCGCAGGCATTGATGCGGATCCCCAACGGTCCCAGATCAAGTGCCAACGCTTTCACCATAGAGTTGATCGCACCTTTGCTGGCGCAATATGCGGTGCGGTTGCGAATGGCACGCTGCGCCGTGTTGGAAGAAAGAAACACGGCAACACCTCTGGATTCCTGTTTCAGAAAGAAACGGTTGACTGCCTGTTGTGTGACCTGGAAGCCGCCGCGTACGTTGACACCCAGCACTTCCATCACATATTCCGGATCCATTTCCACAAACGGCTTACCGATCCCCTGATGGGCGGCATTATTGACCAGAATATCCAATACTCCGGCTTCTTTTTCAATGATATCGAACATAGCTTTGACTTGCGTCAGATCGGAAACATCACAGGGGATCGCCCGGATGCCTGTCACACCCATTTTTGCCAGTTTTTCCACCCCGGCAGCCGTGGATTCCGGGGTGGAGCCGCACATGAAAACACGGGCTCCTTCCCGATAAAATTTCTCCGTGATATACAACCCTGTATTACGGTTGCCGCCGGTGATCAAAACCGTTTTTCCATCAAACATACCCATTGTAAAACACCTTCATCAATCGCAAATCAGTTCATAATATTTTACGGCATCCGGCGGGCGGATATTGGTCAAGTCGCCCCGGTAATGACGCAATTCCGTGCGGATATACGGATATTTCAGCAATTCTTTTTCGTTCAATTCAATGCCCAGTCCCGGACGATCCGGAATGACCATGGCACCATTCTTGAGTGTAAGTTTTTCATCACAGATGTCAGCACGGTACGGTACATCCGTCATCATCATTTCCAACATGACAAAGTTGGGGACACATGCCGCGATCTGGAGGGTCGCCGCATTCGCCACCGGACCGGAAGGATTGTGGGGGCAGAACCCGATATGACGTGCTTCCGCTTCCGCACCCAGCATACGCATTTCCATGATCCCGCCCGCATGGGAAATATCCGGCTGGATGTAATCCGAGCAGTTGAGATCAAAAAATTGACGGTATTCGTACCGGTTGTAAAGACGTTCCCCCGCAGCGATAGAGACGCGGACCCGTTCTTTGACTTCCCGCATTCCTTCCTTATCATCCGGCGGGATCGGTTCTTCAAACCAGAAGATATCGAATTCTTCCAGTCGTTTTCCGATTTTGACGGCAGTGGGAATATCGAATCTTCCGTGCCCTTCGATCAACAATTGTACATCTTCGCCCACTGCTTCAGATACCAGTTCGATACATTTCATAGCCTTGTTCAAATCGGCTTTTGTGATTTGAAGCCAGGATTTTCCGAACGGATCCCATTTACAGCCCGGATATTTGTTTTTCCGCACTTCCAATGCTTTTTCTGCAAATTCCTCCGGTGTTTTGGCAGGGGAGAACCAGCCATTGACATATACCGGAATTGCATCACGGACTTTACCGCCCAACAGTTGATAAACGGGAACATTCAAATCTTTACCTTTGATATCCCACAATGCCATTTCCACCCCGGCGAGGGCACTCATCAAAACCGGACCGCCGCGCCAGTATGCGTCACGATAGCAGTCATGACGGAATGCTTCGATGTTATGGGGATCTTTCCCGATCAGATAACTTTCCAGATCATGGATCGCCGCCTGTACGGTGAGTTCTTTGTATTCCAGTGTAGCTTCGCCCCATCCGTGAATACCTTTATCCGTTTCCACTTTAACGAATACAAAGTTGGTCCGGAATGCATTACAGATAAATGTTTTTACTGCTGTGATTTTCATCCGTGTGTCTCCTGTTATGATTTTATTGACGATATTAATATAACGTCTGATTTTGATGTTTCAAGAATAAAAATGCGACAAAAGATATTAATTTTGTGACAAAAACGGTAGCTGTGTTGATTTGTTCCGGCAGCAAAAGGAGAGAAAAAATTCAATTTTTTCTGATTTCAGCACTTGACGCTTAATGGTACCAAGCATTATACTAATGTCGAAGAAGGCAATTTCAAAAGTCTTCAAAAATGCCTGAAAACTCTTGTTGAGATCTGAAAACGGAGCGTTTGAGGCTTGTTCCGCCGCAGACCCGGGGGAAATAGCCCACGCCTTGTCACGGCATAGCCATAAGGTGGCGACGCCGGA
>JAFVSW010000116.1 GCA_017503545.1 Lentisphaeria bacterium
GGAATGTCATTGCCACCACGATGCCGTCCGTTTCTACCGAAACGCCATCAACGCGGTGGCTGTCATGGTGAATGTGGTTCGATGCGTTAATCCCAGGGTTGCGCTTCGCTCCACCCTGGCTTGTCACGGCGTAATAAAATGAAGACGGAGCTGTCTGACTCTTGCCGCCCCACAAGGGGGCTTGTTTCACAGCAAACCTGCGTTTTTATGCTGGATATTGAGTTTTATATCAATATTCTTTTGAAATATTTTATGGGATATCTGTGGCTGAAAATAAATTGATTATCTCAATTCCAGTTTCTTTTCCGACACCAGTCCGGTATTGACATTTGTCACCCGGACACGCCATGTTCCTGCCGGATCATTGAAGGCTGTCTGTACCCGGTATACTCCATTTCCATCCGGCGCAAACAGATTTTTCCGGTAAACTTCTGCCACTTTACCATCGGGACGGATCAATTCCACATGATAGGTCATTGCGCCGGATTTGCCGTTTTCAGCAATCGTGCGGATTGCGAGCTGTAATTCAGAACCGCGCGACACCTGTTGCGGTACTTGCAAATCCACTGTTTTGATCTTATGTTTCAAAACGGTGTAAAGGTATCCCCATGCCGGAACCAATTTCATTTTGAATGTATCGCCGTATGTCACATATTTCTTTTCGCGCACATTGTAAATATGACCTTTTACGGGCAGTTTCACAGTCACATCGGCACCGGAACGCATATCAAACGTATTACCATCTTCCGTATATTTCATGATTCCGAACACATAATTCTCCCCGACACTCCGCAACATAGTCTGACAGGGATACTCATTGCCATTCGCCAATGTTACATGACAACGGCCATGAACGCCTGCTTTATTCAGAATACCTTTGACCAATTTCCGCAGATTCCAGCAGAACATTTCGGAACCGGATACCTGTTTGGCAACTTCGCCGCCGACCCCGGCAAGGGATACGGTTTGATATCCATTGACCAGCAAATTCATCAACAGGGCTTTGCCTTTGCCGTATGTTCTGACATTCATCACAGGGTGAGCCGCAGTCCCGATCCGGAAATCTCCGGTAACTGCCGGAATACCCGCCTGCGGATTTGCCGGGATCGTCAACTTTTTCCCGGAAAGCTGGAAATCAACATCCGTAGAAGAAACGCCAAACAGCGCAGCCAGTTTCTTATTGGCAAACCGTTTGCCGTGTTCATCAAAACAACCGGGCATAAAATCCGCAATCACCGTCCCGCCGTTCCGCACAAACCGTTCCAGATTGACAGTCTGTTCCGGGGAGAGAGCAATGGCACAGGGAAGAATCAGGACTTTATATTGTTTCCCATCTATACCTTTTGTCAGATCTTCATAAGAAATGAAACGGTAATTAATGTGTAATTCTTCCAACAATGCATTCCATCCGGAATACGCATTCTGCCATTCGCTGCTGCCGATTGTAGCCATTGCCGCAAACAAAGAGGGTTGAGAGTAGAGAACCGCTACATTCTGCCCTACCGGTTGAGCGGATAATGTCATTTTTGTCAATCCCCGTTTCAATTCCCGGAAGACACGGCTGTATACTTCAATGTTACTGTTGCAGGATAAATCCCCCTGGAACGTGCTGCCCCAAGCATAATTTGCCGCCATATTGGCACCCTGGAACAAATCCTGCCATAATACGGCATTCTGATATTGATCCCGACGGATACTGGAATCCACATAGCCGCACCCCCAACGTCCGCTGAGCAGATCCGGACCGCCGAAGTCATGGACCAGTTTGATTTGAACTCCTCCGTAATACGCGATAAAATTAATATGTTTCATCAATTGCGCCCAGTCATAACTGTACCCGGGTATCTGCGTGCCGGAAACCCCGCAGCGGACATCAGAAACAATGTTATTGAGGATATGGCGCACACCCCCCACATTCTGATGCGCAAACACGCCAGCCATGAACATTTTATGATCCAGCCAGCGGGAAAGATTTTTGGAATTTTTCAAATCGTTCAATTGACACGGCACCACATCATTCCAGCGTGCAAAGGAAGTTTCCCAACCTTTATTCAACGCCTCCAGAGAACCATATTGTTTTTTCAACACTTCCCGGAAATTTTTCAAGCAATGTTCGGAATAACAAACGGTACTGCCCAGGAACATTTCATCCCCCAGAAAATAATGCGCAAGGGAATAATATTTCCAGTTCGCATTTTTTGCCTGATTCCGGAACAAAGTCTCCACGTTCTGTTTCCGTGCCGGAGAAGAATAACAGGGATTGCGTACCGGATCCGTCGCTTTATCTCCACGGTATGCCAAACCGTTTTCCACACTGGCTCCGATTGCCAATGTTTCCACGTTCAAGTTTGCATAATTTTTTGCAACGGATTTAAAATGCGGGAAATTACAAACAAGAAGATCGTATCCAAGATCCTTCAGAGGCTTCATCATTTCCGGTCTGCCATGCCAAACCATCGCCGTCAGATCCTGCGTATCAAAACTGCGCCCGGTCAAAGAAAATTCATCATAAGCCGCAGAAACAATACCATCCGCCGTAAGTTGATCCGCCATGATACGGTATAATTTTGCGTATGGAACATTCAATGCAATACGGAACGATTGTTTTCCCGGTTTGATATCCACGGTTTGCTTGTGAACAATACGGAAATCACAATCTTCAATCTTGATCCGGAGTTTGCCGCCGGATATCGGTTTTGCCGCATGAACGGTGAAGGTAACAGGGGTTCCCGATTTGACGGTTTTCGATGTATTGGAAATTTCAATCTTTAATGGAGACACTTCCGGCAATTCCAAACGGGATGCGCCGGCATCCAAAACTTTTCCGGCATTATCAAGCAAACGGTATTCGGCAACCAGAGTTCCCCCGGGCAGTTGGGGTATTTTCACACGGCAAAGATTTTCGCCATCACGCAAATTAACCGCCTGTACTGTTTTACCGAAAGTTTGACGGTGCAGATCGGTGTAAACAATTTCCAATTTCCCTTTGCAATTTCCCGCTGAATAAATTTTGAATTTCACCCCTTCCGCCTCCGCAGAAAAAGAAAGAAATTCGGTATCCGCTTTATGATCCGCCAGCCAGCGCAATGCCTTCATCATCGGCAGATAGGTGTATTCCCAATAGGGAAATTCACGGCTGAAAAACGCAGGGAAGCGTTCCCCGTTCTGGGATGGCAAGGATGACGGAACAAGATTCGCCGGAGTATAAAAATTATCACGGGTATAGGTTAAAACAATATTCCGCGTCTTTCCGTTTTCGTAACAGGTAAGGAATTGATCCCATTGTCCGGCAGTAAATTTCCGCATTTCCGGCAGCAGACGCATACCGGCAGGGATAGCGGTCTTTTTCCCCAGGAACTGTGCCGGAATATTGGAACAATTGAGAAAAAGAACAGATGCTCCGCGTTTCTGAACGGCAGCAAACCAATCCAGAAACGGTGCTTTCACATTGTTTTTGAAATCAAGCCCCTGCACGATCACAACACGGGGGGTATTTTTCAACTGTTTCAAACATTCAATGGTGTATGGTTCCAGTTCCGGCGCACATTCGCTGCCGTAAACACCGATATTGCTGTAAGGAATGTTCACAATCTTGCTCAAAAGGGGAATGTAACGGTAAGTCAAATCCATCCGCTGTACCAGTTCCACAATCGTGCGGCGTTTCGGCGATTCAATTTCGCCCTGACAAAATGGCAGGAATAATACTTCCGGCAGGGTAAATGAGGTGGGCTTCAACCATTTTTTATGCGGTGTAACATAGGCGTGTGAAATCTGTTCCATACGATCCAACGGTTTGTACCACAGATTTTTTGTCTGATCCCGCAGTCGTTCCAGCTTGGACTGCTGTTGATACCGGATATCGTCCGGTATGACTTGCAGATCATCGATCCAAATGGTTTGATCTTTCATCCCGAATACCTGAATTTTCGGGACGGTACGCACGGCACCCGCAGGAACATAAAATACGTGTTCGATCTGCCGCCAGTCATGGCTTATTTTTGAATTGTAGATCATCCGCGCTGTTTTCGGCATCAATTTTCCATTTTTATCATAAAAATCAATGTGGATCCGGGCATGACCGTTTGCATGATCCTCATTCTTCAAACGACAACGGAAGGTCAATTTTTCTCCGCCCATTGTCCGGATCGCAAACCAGAAAGACGGCCAGGATTTATCCGGACGGTTTACGCTGACAGCACCATCTTTATACTGATACCAATTCCGTTGACGGAATGCCCATCCCCAAAAAAATCCGTCCGGCCAATTACCATAAGATGCTTTTTTGCTGAAATCACCATTGTAAAGCATATCCGGACCTTTGCGGAACAAGTCAGAGGCAAATGTTTTTTCCGGCGCACGATCCAGTGCAATCTGCACATTGTAATCCTGTTTTCCAAGATATTTTCCATTGCCCACACCGTAAACATCACCATTTTTATTGATTTTATTCCAGCTTTCCCCGCGATCGTTGAAACCGGGCACAAGGAATAACACCTGATATTCCCCGTTATCCAGTTTTCTGACATGGAACGGAACCGGCAGGGAATTGTCCGCATGGCCATTTTGTATTTCACAAACAGAGATCAATGCCGGATCCACTGTCCCCGGCAAACGCACAGACCGGATCGAATCATGATACTGTCGCAACACATTGAGATTCATGTAACGTTCACTCTGTTTCAAATTACCCGGACTTTGCACCACATTCACCGTTTTATCATTCTTTGCATAACGGTCTGTAATCCAGAGACGGTCACCGGATTGTGCTTTTGCAAGTTTCCGGTTTTCCAGTTTTTTGACCATTTGCGTAATGCGGTCACTCATATTCACTTCAACGGTATAACCAACTGTTGCTCCGGGTGCAATCCGCTGTTGACGCAACATCCATTCCAGACTGGATGCCCCTTTCTGCAAATCAAACCAACTGTAAAATCCATGGATCCGGTCTTGCGGCAAAAGAACGGCAACCCCGAAGCGATCTTTCAACCCCCCCACAGCAAGCCAGGCGTGAGAAGGCTCCAAACTCCATTCATCCATGGAAATCCCTTTTCCCGGATGATGAATCTGATGAATCCCCAGTCCGCGCGGCTGCCAGATGGTATTGAGTTCAGTGGTGGCCCCATTGCCGCAATAACGTAAGAATGTCTGCGTCCAAACACCTGCGGAATGAGATTTTGTATCCAGATTGGTCAAGCGGTAATCAATCAGAATCCGGGTACTGTTCTTGGTAAAACGATACGTTTTGGTCAAACGCAGCCAGTTGAAAGCGGCAATACCACGGGTCTGAAACACAATTTCCGTTTTAGCTCCAACGGTTTTATTTGCAATCACCTTATATTCCAGATCACGGAAAAATTCCATCAACACTTCCCGTTTTCCACGGTTCTGACGGTTTGCGATCAAACGGTCGGTCAGAGATGGTCTTGCCTGTGTCAGCATTTTACCTTTGTATTGGAGTTCCGTCAAGGCACCGCCGCGCGTGTTCAATTTTGCCTTGAACGTACCGCCATTGACGGGGATTTCTGCCCCGTTCAATGCAATAAAAACCAGAAAAAAAGCACAAAAAGACCATTTCATAAAAATACTCCTGTGTAATTATGATAAAATTGATAAAGTATTATTTCGCTTTAGGATACCAGAACGGCTTTGTTCTTGAAGTATTATCCACTTCATGATTCGGCACATCCGCCATTTTCATACTCTGAACATGTCCATCCGCAAACAGAAAGTTGGCAGATTTGTTATGACGGAATACAATCGGAAATGTAGCATGCGTAAACGGCTTATCATAATTGATATTGCATCCTTTACTATCACCCATATACATCAAACGGGATGGATATTTGAATTTGAGTGACATAAACATTTCATAATCCCCATTATTGTAATAATAACTGCCGAACCAGGCATTGATCCCCATCGTCCAGATATATGTGGAATCCGCCGGAACCGTTTTTTCTGCCGGACAGACATAGAGAGAACTGTAAGAAACACCGCTGATATAAATGATGGCACCATATTGTTCTGCATTACCGATCGTGGAACGTTTCGGCCAATAATCTTTCATCACTCCGTTTGTGTAATTGAAGGTGGAATTCGTACCAACCGGGACATATCCATTAAAATCCTGTGTATAAAGCAAGACCACTTTTCCCGCCTGTCCGAAATTGGAAGCACATTTGATGGTGTAGGATGTATCTTTCACTTTTCCCAACGCAGGCAGAAGCATCGCCGCAAGAATAGCAATGATGGCGATAACAACCAAAAGTTCAATCAGCGTGAACGCTGATTGAGTGAAGATGTGAAGGTGTGAAGTGTTTGCCTGCGGCAAACGTGAAGTGCGCCCTGACGGGCGTAAGGATGTGCAGTTTTTATGAATTTTTTTGAGGCAATACAACGGTAAAACACCTATTTGACAAGTAGCACTCACCAATAATTCGATCAGGGTAAAACGTGCCGTTTGCAATTCTCTGAACTTTTTCCTTTTCATTGATGTGTTCCTTTATGGTTGACTTGCTTGATATTATAACGTTTCTCCATACACAAATATCGGGTCCGGAAAATACAATTTCACCGGGTCCGTTTCATTGACCATACGATTCATAAATACTTTCACCGCCAAACGCCCCAACGCTTCCGCATCCGTCTTGACCGTGGTAAGTGCGGGTGATTGTCCGGAAATCAGAATCCCATCCATCCCGGCAACACCGAAATCCTGACGCAATATCAAACCTTTTGCCCGGAAATGTTCTTCCACTTTTCTGGCAAAGGTATCACTGCACGAAATTACAGCAATTTTTTCCCGTTCGCCCAACTCACGCCGCGCCTGATCCACACCGGCAAGTGCTGCATCACGCGTCAACGTTGTTGTATCCTCCACAATCCGGTAATCTTCTTCTGCAATCCTGTTCTGTTTGAGGAAATTGAAAATCGCCTCCCGCCGCTGCATCATATTCTGACTCCACAAAAGACCGCCAACGCCAAAAATAAGTTTTTTGTAACCATAACGCAATGCCGTCGCACACAATAATTCCACCATCTGACCGTTCGCCGGAGCAACCGCATCAATCGCCAGTGTCGTACTCCGGTTGACCACAATACAAGGCTTCCCTGTACGCTTCATCAATTGTGCTATGAATGTATCGGACAAACGTTCATCCACCAGAAACGCATCCACTTTATCCGCAATCGCCATCGCATCCCGTTCCATATCATCTTCCGAACCCGGATTGGCATAATCAAAATAGTTCAAAGACCGGACGGACGGCGGTGTCAGATACTGGATCCCGTGAACACAACATTCATCCTGGATCCCGTAATTAATCTCATTAAAATAAATATCAACAGGATTGTATGCCCACAATGGACGGATCAGCAAACCAAGACAATTATGCAGCTGACGCTTACGGCTGCATACATTCGATTTCACCACAAAACGTTTCCCCTGTGCCATGATCAAACCGCAGCGTTCCAGTTCCGCATACGCATGCAAAACCGTAATATGACTCACACCGAAATGCCGACACTGTTCTTTCACCGTCGGGATCTTATCGCCAATCTTCCATGTCCCGTTGCGGATTCCGCGGCTCATTTCATCTATGATTTTTTGATACAGAGGCTGCTTTACCATTTTTTTGCTCCATAAATATTGATAATATTATCAATACATAATAAATTCATATTATCATTCTACTGAAACATAATATAATGCAACATTAATGTTTGTCAAGCCGATTCTCTCTTTTTTTTCATTTTTTTAGCCACATGCACAATAAATCATTTATAATTCAAGGTGTAATATGCTCAAACAAACACCGCACATATTGTGCAGAAAAATAAAATACAGAAAACATAATCGGTAATATTACCAATATTATCAAATTCACCCTAGCCGTACCGAACAGGGCAGATAACAATTTGAGTTTTTTTTAATCAAACCCGGAAATTTTTACCGGAAAGTGGTGGCAACATCAAGCAAAACAAGAAAAGAAAAATTACTTGGATAATTTGACTTTGGAGGCAGGCAGGTCTAAAGTCCAGCAATCACCCGTCTGACGGATATCCAGTTTTTCCGGATCTTTTGCATCTTTCTGAATAACAAGTGTTTTTACAGACGGGAATTTTGCCGCAAAAGCATATCCTTTGATAAAAATTGCGGTGGATAACGCATCACTTTCCACACCTTTATCCGTAAGGACTGTGACAGATATCCGGTCGGAAACAGGACGTCCCGTTGCAGGATTCATAATATGGCCATATTGTTTCCCGTTAATCGTTACATACCGTTCCATATTTCCACTGGTGGACATGGCGGCAGAACCATTGATATCCACTTGCGCACAAACCTTTTTCTTATCAAAAGGATCACGCACACCGCCTTTGAATTCGCCGCCGAATGTGATTACATTTCCCCCCAGATTCAAAAAGCCTTCGGAAATTTCCGGATGGCGTTTCTGTAATCCGGCAACCGCCCGGTCGAGTGCCCATCCTTTGGCAATACCGCCAAAATTGAGACTCATTCCTTTGACGGGGAAAAAGACGGTTTTCTTTTCATCATCGAATTTGACTTTATCAAGACCGCACAATTTTTTTGCTGCCTGAATTTCCGCTTCCGACGGAATTTTTTTATTTTTTGTATAAAATCCCCATAATTTCATCAGGGGGGTGATCGTAATATCAAATGCGCCATCTGTTTTCTTATACCATTCCCGGGATAATGTAATGATTTCCCAGAGATCTTTGGAACAGACAAAAGGCTTCTCGTGCGCCGTGGCATTGAGACGGCTCAATTCGCTTGCCGGATCAAAATAATTACAGACCTTTTCCACTTTCCGGAATTCATACCGGATGGTATCAAACGCATGATCAAAAGGATATTTCTTTGCATCCGTCGCCAGTTGAGCAGAAAAAAAGGTACTCATAGCAGTAAACATGATAGTCTGCACATCTTTGCCGTGGTTCTGCACTTTTTTCTCTTTCGGCATACCATAATACAATACCATAAAAGAGCCGATAGCAACAAGAATTACACGAAAAATAATGTGTTTCCATGTCTGACGGTCAAGATTCAAAAACATAACAACAACTCCTTAATATTACTTTCTTGGATGAAATTGACGATGCACAGCCAGCAATCGGCTCTGTTCCACATGTGTATAAATCTGCGTCGTGCTGATATCCGCATGACCAAGCATTTCCTGGATCACACGCAAGTCAGCACCATTCTGCAATAAATGACTGGCAAAAGAATGACGTAAGGTGTGCGGATGAATATTTTTCATAATACCGGCTGCCCGTGCAGCATCTTTCACCACAGCCCAGATCCGTTCCCGGTTCAATGCCTTGCCGCGGTAAGAAATAAAAAGATTCGGCACAGAACTGTCTTTTGCCAATAATGGACGTGCTTCTTGTAAATACCGTTCCAAAAGACGCAACACCGGTCTGCCAGCCGGAACAATACGTTCTTTTCTGCCTTTCCCGGTAACACGCACAATTTCTTCTTCAAACTTTACACCGCCAACGGTGATATCAGCACATTCCGAAACACGCAAGCCGCTGGAATACAATAATTCAAGAATACACCGGTTCCGCAGCATCAATGGGTCAACCGTCCCCTTCCCCCGCTGCATATAAACTTTCAGAATCCGTTCCACTTCTTCAATACTGAGAAAATCCGGCAGAATCCGCCACAATTTCGGCGAATCCATCACATCCGTAATATCATTAGGAATCAATTTTTCCTGAAACAGATAACGGAATAAAACTTTGATTGCAACAAGACGGCGCGCTAAAGTTGTGGATTCCATTTCCCGGTCCCGGCAAATACCGAGATAATCTACGATCATATCCCGATCGACTTGTGCAAAAGAGAAAACATTGAATTCTTCGCGGAGACATTGGATAAAATCTGTCAGATCCGTACGGTAACTTTTCACCGTAAGATCCCCCAGCCCCCGTTCCACGGAAAGCCATCCACAGAAATGAAGAAGAACTTTATCCATAAAACAACCCCGCAAACTTCTGAAAAAAATACAAAAAAAAACCATTTTTTCCGTTAGCCGGAAAAAATGGCGGGAGAAACGGGACTCGAACCCGCAACATCCACCGTGACAGGGTGGCACTCTAACCAATTGAGCTATTCCCCCGCATCATAAACATCAATTATGACACGAAAAGATTTTACCAGCTCACCGGGATAACCGGTAATGCGGAAACCACTTTCTCTTGGGAGAGAAAATGGCGGGAGAAACGGGACTCGAACCCGCAACATCCACCGTGACAGGGTGGCACTCTAACCAATTGAGCTATTCCCCCGCATCCTTTGGTTCATGTCGTTAATATACACCGCTATTGATAAAATGCAAATGATTTTTTGAAAAAAATTGAAAAAAAGTTTAAATTCGCCTGAAATCGTGCGAAAAAGTCAAATTTTTATAACTTTTTTCACAAAAAAGTCATTTTTTTTCAATTTACCACTTGTTTTTAATAAAAATATGTATATATTTAGTAACGTTTCATACAAACGGCATACCGGAAAACGGTATTCGCAGTATGCAAACAAATCGGTAAAAATTCGTAACAAACATAAGTAAAGCACAAAAAACTAAAGGAGATTGTAAAAATGTTGTGGCTTTGGTATGTAATTATGGGTATCGGTCTCGTCGGCATGATGTGGTGTGCAAAGAATCAGAGACGTGTCGCTAATGCTCAACTGTATTCCGTTATCTGCCTGGTGGTTGTCGCAGTTTCTGCCATTATGGCTCTCTCTTCCTATTTTGGGGATGGAGAATTGGAACAGAGCATTTCCAACGCAAAGCAGTTTGAATTGGCAAAAGTCGATCAGATCGCTGATTTCGTCAATAAAAACTACGCAGGCAAAAAAGTTGCCGTCATCGTCCGTTCTGATATGTTGAAACCCTCCGATTACCAGATCAACGTTGTGGAAGCATTCACAGAACGCGTGAAAGACAAAGTTCAGCTGCAGGATCCCATGATCATTCAGATGATCGATTATTCTCAGCAGTCTGCGGATACCCAGAATCCTCCGCCGGTGATGTCTCCCGAAGAAGAACTCAATGCAAAAAAATACAATCAGCAGTTCGATGCCTGCAAAAAGGCTAAAGTTGATCTGATCGTCAACTTCGCCGGTTTGCCGCCCATGACAGAAGAAGTCAACAAACTCCAGATCTGGAGATGGGGCAAAAAAGATCCGCAGATCGTTCTCGCTGAAATCAACGAAATGAGCTTCAATCCCAATACTCTCAGAACTTGCATCGCCGCTGCCGTTGTCAGCAAACCCGATGTTGTGTTCGATTACCTCGAAGACAAAGCTCCGGAAGATCTCGCTGCTGCATTCAAACTCCGGTTCGTTCTCCTTACTGAAAAGAACGCACCCCAGGTCCTGGATAACAAAGGTCAGGTCAAATCCGGTCTGAAATAAGATTTTATTCCGCGTTTTTCCCGCAGGCTGTACAAGAAAATTGTGCAGCCTGTTTTTTTGTATATGGAACATCCGTAAGGCAGCAAATGCATTCCCCCCATCTGTCTGTTCCTGATAAAGTTTTTGGTTCTTCGACGGATTGTACCACAATTATGCTCAAAAATATATAATAAACAAATACAGAATGTAGAATCGACCTGTTTTACACGTAAAATAAGTATAAACCTTAACGTCCAGACAAACTTGGATTTGCCGATAGACCAGCCCTGACAGGGCGGCAAGAGTCAGACAGCCCAGGGTGAAGCGCAGCGTAACCCTGGGATAAGACATTGAATAATATTGTCCCATGACAGCCTCCGCGTTGAAGACGTTCCGCAGGAACTGGATTCATCGTGGAGGCAATGAC
>JAFVSW010000117.1 GCA_017503545.1 Lentisphaeria bacterium
AGGTAATGTCCTTCCGTGAATAGTTTTTCAAGCAATGAGATGAAAAAATTTGATCACTGTTGAAAAGCCTTACAAGTCCAAACAATCCGGATTTAACAGGAAATCAAAGATGTTTACAGTCAATATTCCATGTTCATCATAGAGCGGTGCCGGGGCGTGAGAAGTGATGACGATCTTTTTAAAAGAATCATCTATTTTCCGCAACGAACGAATTTCCTGTTCCCGCTTTTCAGCATCCGGGATCATATATGCAGATTGGATATAATAACGCTTTGAACCTTTGTTTGCGACAAAATCTACTTCAAGCTGTTTGCGGCTGTAAGTACCATTTACATTTTTTTCGTTGACGGAGACTTGTCCGATATCAACATTGAACTTACGATGACGCAGCTCATTATAGATAATATTTTCCATACTGTGAGTTTCCTCCAGTTGACGGAAATTCAAACGGGCATTGCGCAGCCCCAAATCTGAATAATAATACTTCATCGGCGTTTCGATATAGGCTTTCCCTTTGATGTCATAACGCCGCACAGCTTCAAGCAAATAGGCATCTTCCAGATAAGTTATATACTTATTGATGGTCTCAACCGTAATTTTTGAATTTTTGACACTATGAAAAGTTTTACGCAATTTTTCCGGATTAACCAGACTTCCAATGGTTGATGCAAGAATATCCAGTAGGTTTTCCAATTCGGCAACTTTTCTGATTTTGTTTCTACCTACAATATCACGCAGATAAGTTTCGGTGTAAAGAGTATTGAGAATAGAGATTTTATCTTCCGGAGAAGTTGCCAAAGCTACCAGTGGCAGACCGCCATAGAGCATATATTCCTGAAAACGGGTGTATTTATCATCTTTGAAAATAGAAAAATACTCGGCAAAGGTCAGCGGGGTCATGTGAATTTCATCCCCTCTGCCTCTGAACTCGGTAATGATATCTTTGGATAGAAATTTTGCATTGCTGCCGGTAGCGTAAATCTCGGCATTTTTACTGAGTAAACCGTTGAGAACAGATTCAAAATCACCAAGTAACTGAATTTCATCAAACAGGAAAATGGTATCCGGTTGTTGAGCAAGTTTCTTTTTGGCAAATTCATAAAAAACATCGGGATCGCAGAATTTTTTGTTATCGCGTTCATCAAACGCCATTTCCACGATTTGCTCCGGTGCGACTCCGTCGGCGAGCAGATGATTTTTGAAAATGGTACGCAAGAGATAAGATTTTCCGCATCGGCGCAGCCCGGTGATGATTTTGACAAAGCCGTTGCCTTGTTTGCGAAGCAGTTCATCAAGGTAAAATTGCCGTTGTATTTCCATAAAAGTATATCCTATTCGAGATTTTTGCGAGTTTTGCTGGTTTTCTCGATTACAATACTCCATAAAACAATATTTGTCAAGAGGTCTATTCGAGATTTTTGCGAGTTTTGCTGATTTTCCCGATTAGAAACAATACTTTTCTCCCCTATAATACCTCATCGGGCGAAAAAATGCAGAGTCGCAGTTACAATAATGTAAAACAGCGGAATCACAATTCCGCTTTGGCTTTGCGCGTCATGAGTTCATAAATGATTTCACGGGGTGGGCGATCATTGAACAGGACTTCGTACACTCCATTGACAAGCGGGGTTTCCACGCCGACTTTTTCCGCCAGCATTTTTGCCGATTCACAGGTTTTGACACCTTCCGCCACCATGTTGTTCATGGAGGTTATGATCTCCGGCAATTTTCTGCCTTTGCCCAATTCTTCGCCGACATAACGGTTCCGGCTGTGACGGCTCATGCAAGTTACGATCAAGTCGCCAATGCCGCCCAATCCGCTGAATGTCTGTCTGCGTCCGCCCAATTTCACACCGAGCCGGGAGAGTTCGGCGCAACCTCTGGTCATCAGGGCAGCTTTTGAGTTATCACCCAATCCGATACCGTCGATGATTCCGGCGGCAATGGCGAACACGTTTTTAAGCGCACCGCCTAATTCCACACCGACAACATCTTTGCTGGTGTAGACACGGAATCGGTCATTATGAAAAGCCATCTGTACTTTTTTTGCATCTTTGAGATTGTCAGAAGCGGCGACGACTAATGTGGGAATGCCTTTTGAGACTTCTTCGGCATGACTGGGGCCGGAAAGAACGGTATACCGAACATCATTCCCCAGAATTGCACGGCATAATTCACTCATCCGGAGGAGGGATCCGGTTTCGATGCCTTTTGCGATATTGACCACAATTTGATTTTTGCAATCAATATGCGGGGCAAGTTTTTCCAATGTCCCGCGCATGTATTGGGAAGGAGTACCAAGAATGAGCATATCGCAACCGTTTACTGCACGTGGCAGATCGGCAGTCGTTTCGATTTCCGGCGGGACAGGTATTCCGGGGAGGAACCGTTTATTTTCGCCATCGCGCCGGATGGCTTCCATATGTTCGGGTGATCTTCCCCAGAGAGTGACTTGATGCTGATTGTAATGCAAATTCAATGCGAGAGCAGTTCCCCAGGAACCATCGCCCAGAATACAGATTTTCATGCTTATCAACTCTTATTTTTTGCATTTCTTTTCAAAGCGGTTTTCTGTACCATCGCGGAGCCGTTTGATATTGGAAGAATGTTTCAATACGGTCAAAACAGCCAGCAGGAAAAAGAGAATGATTTCCGGGAAAGAAGCCCGGTTTTTTGTAAAAATGGTAAGCCCGATGACAAACAGGGGCATGGAACATGCCGCCAGGATACTTGCCAGAGAAACATAACGGGAGGTAAAGAACGTGATCACCCACACCAATGCCGCCCCGATCAATGCCAGCGGATTCAATGCAAGAATGGCACCCGCCGCCGTGGAAACACCTTTACCGCCTTTGAATTTGAGATAAATCGGCCAGATATGTCCGGATACGGTCGCAAATGCAGCAAGAGATGGGAGGACCGCCAGCGGATCGTGTAGTTGATTCATGTAAAATTCCTGCCATGCTGCCGGTGTCAGATCGGTCAGGAACGGGAAAAGGGCTTTCGGTGTCAGATAAGAGACGATGAGGACGGGTAATGCTCCTTTGAGGAAATCAAGAGCAAAGCACAATTTGCCCCAGCCTTTGCCGACGACGCGTGTGACATTGGTTGCGCCGATATTGCCGCTGCCTTCTTTGCGGATATCTTTGCCTTTCAATTTACCGATCAGCAGTCCAAAGGGGATCGAGCCAATCAGGTAGGATACAGCGATAACGGTAATAGCGGTCAAACCGGTTTCCAATTGAGCATTCATATTGAGTTCCTTCCAAAATTTTTTTAGAGTCGTATAGATGAATTATACGTGTATTTTTCTATTTTACAAGTGCAGAGTGAAAAAAAGTATAAAAAAAGGTGATAAAAACGGGATAAATCAGTTCATCAGACCGGAAAGGATCTGCCGGGCATCTTCATCCGTCATATATCGGGGATTGGATTTCATGCTCCCGCTTCTGCAATTTTTTACGATGAAATCGAAATGTTCTTCCTGTAATCCGTATTCTTTCATGCCGGAAGGGATATTCAATTCTTTTGCAAGAGATGCGGCAAATGCAACAAAATCTTCCGCCGTATTCCCGACAGCAAGGGCACGCGCCATTTCTGCATACGGTTCCGGACATGTTTCCGCATTGAACCGGAAAACCGATGTCATAAGGATTGCACACGCTGCGCCGTGGGGAATGGAAAGCAGGGATCCGCAGGGATGTGCAAGACCGTGAATTGCGCCCAATCCGCATTGTGCGAATGCGATTCCGGTCAACATGGAGCCTTCTGCCTGTTCGGTTCTGGCATCCATATCGTTTCCGTTTTTATATGCGGCAGGGAGCGCATGTGCGATTTTTTTCAACGCGGTCAAAGCCAGCGGTTTTGTAAAACTGTTGCCCCGTGTGGAGGTAAAGGCTTCCGCCGCCTGAACAAAGGCATCCAATCCACAACATGCGGTCAAATAGGGGGATGCTGTGATGGTGTAATGCGGATCGACGAGTGCAACATCGGCAACCATATACGGGGAACGGAGGGATTGTTTGATTTGTGTTTCCGGATCGGTCAAAACCGAGTTGGAAGTCATTTCTGCACCGGTTCCTGCGCTTGCGGGGAGGGCAACAAAAAATAAACCTTTTTCCGTAATCTTTTTTGCCCCGGTGAAATAATCCTGACACCATCCTTCCGCAGGAATCAAAGCGGCAGCCGCTTTTGCGGCATCAATGACACTTCCGCCGCCGAGAGCGACAACGGCATCACACTGATTGTCTCTGCCCGCTTTGATCAATTTATCCACTTCAGCGGGGGCGGGTTCCGGCGGTACACCGGAAAGAAGAATGACTTTTTTACCGGCCTGTTCCAGAATGGCAATGATTGTTGCGGCATCGCCGGATTTTACGGCATGATTTCCCGCGATGAACAGAATTCTTTCTGAAAGAGCAGGGAGTAAGCCGGGTAATTCATTTGCCGCGCCGGAACGGAACCGGATTTCCCGGGGGAGAATCAGATCATAAAAGTCATTCATTGGTGGAGTCTTCTTTCAGCAGCATTTGTAGCGCCTGTTTTGCAGCCAGACATTCCGCCTGTTTTCTGCCGGATGCAGATGCCTGACAGATGGCTTTCTGGCGGACAAGGACTTCCACCGTATGAATCGGTTCATGGTCGGGACCGGAAACGGAGATGATCCGGTATTGCGGGACACCGGCACCGACACTTTGTGTATATTCCTGCAAGGCACCTTTCGGGTTGAGCGTTTGCAAAAGGATACTGGGATCGGGATATTCTTTTTCGAGGATTTTGAGGAAGAATTCCGTAGCGGTATCCAAGCCTTTATCCAGATAAAGTGCGCCCATGAATGCTTCAAACGCATCGGAAAGCGTGGAATCCCGATCCTGACCGTTGAGTTCGATTTCACCTTTGCCGAGCAGCAGATAATTTCCCAGATCGATCTTTCTAGCCAGATTTGCCAGGGTATCCTGATTGGCAAGAGCAGAACGGATCTTGGTCAGATTGCCTTCGTGCAGTTCCGTATACCGGTCATAAAGATATCGGGTCAGGATGATCTGCACGACAGCATCGCCGAGGAGTTCCAACCGCTGATTATCATAGTTGACATGATGTTCAGCAGTAAACGATTTATGAGTCAACGCCTCCGTAAGCAAATCCTTATTTTTGAATTTGATTTTAAGGAGACGCTGTAATTTTACCTGATCTGACATGGCTGGATTTTACACTCAGATGTTAGCGGCGATCAAATCACCGACTTCAGAGGTGGAATAACCCATTTTGCCGGCGGAGAGAGATTTGAGTTTATTGCCGGTGCAGTATGCTACGCTCTTTTCGATTGCCGCAGCCGCTTCTGTTTCGCCGAGGTATTCCAGCATCATAGCGGCAGCCAGAATAGCAGCACAGGGGTTGATCACGCCCATGCCGGTGTATTTCGGAGCAGAACCGCCGATGGGTTCGAACATGCTGACGCCTTCCGGATTCAGGTTCCCGCCTGCGGAAATACCCATACCGCCGGCAGTCATGGCAGCCAGGTCAGTAATGATATCGCCGAACATGTTGGTTGTGACGATCACGTCGAACCATTCCGGATTTTTCACCATCCACATACAGGTTGCATCCACGTGGCAATAAGCGCATTTGACTGTGGGATACTGTTTCGCCATTTCATTCATAGCGCGTTCCCACATGCCGCAAACGTAAGTCAAGACGTTTGTTTTACCGCAGAGAGTGAGCTGGGAAGTATAACCGGCTTCGATATCTTCTTTGGAAAGACCTTTCCAGGGATTTTCTTTGGTATGGCGTTTTGCTGCCAGTTCGAATGCGAATTTCAAGCAGCGGTCGGCCTGCGCGCGTGTGTATACCATTTCCTGCACGGCAACTTCGTTGGGAGTGCCGGTTGCAGCAGAACCGCCCATGCCGGTGTAAACGTCACCGGTATTTTCACGGACGACGACGTAATCGATATCAGCGGGAGTTTTGTTTGCGAGGGGAGTTTCCACACCGGGGAGGAGTTTCACGGGGCGGAGGTTGATGTACTGATCGAGTTCGAAACGGAGTTTGAGGAGGATACCTTTTTCCAGGATACCGGGTTTGACTTTGGGGCTGCCGATGGCGCCGAGGAACACGGCATCGTATTTGCGGAGCTGATCACAGGCATCATCGGGGAGGATTTCTCCGGTTGCCAAATAATGATCGCCACCCCAATTATAAGTGGTATAATCCAAAGAGAAACCGTATTTTGCAGCAGCGGCGTTCAATACTTTGATACCTTCTGCGACGACTTCGGGACCGGTTCCATCACCGGGCAATACCGCGATTTTGTAATTTTTGCTCATGGCAAGCTCCTTCGATAAAATGTTATATTGAGTAAATTATAAAGTATTATCTTAATAAGATACACTCTGAAATGGAAATATGCAAATTGAAAACGGAAGAATTTCATCATAAGGGCAATATTTTTTTGTTTGTGTTGACTGCTGATTCTGCTGTGATATTTTGTATTGGATGAGAAAAAAACACAGATATCCCATAAAATATTTCAAAAGAATATTGATATAAAACTCAATATCCAGCATAAAAACGCAGGTTTGCTGTGAAACAAGCCCCCTTGTGGGCGGCAAGAGCCAAACAGCTCCGTCTTCACTTTATTACGCCGTGACAAGTCAGGGGGGAGCGAAGCGCGTAACCTTGGGGATAAAAACGTCGAACTACATTGACCAAGACCGTCAATGCAATGATATCCCCGGGAATGTCATTGCCACCACGATGCCGTCCGTTTCTACC
>JAFVSW010000118.1 GCA_017503545.1 Lentisphaeria bacterium
ACTTTGAAGTCGATGCTGTCCCCGGCAGCAGCGAAGCATTGGAACGTTTGATGGACTACAAGTATCATCTGCTCCTCCTTGATGCAAAAATCCGGGGTATGTCCGGTGCTGAATTTCTCCGTTATTGCAAGCACCATCATCCTGATATGGAAATTATTATGATTACAGGCAAGCCGGATTTGGAAGACGCCATTCTTTCGGTGAAAGATGGAGCTTTTGACTACATTGCCAAACCGTTTTCCAATGAAAAATTGATCCGGCAAATCAAATCAGCTCTTGCTGTCCGCAACAAAAAACTGGCGGATTTGACGGATCCGCTGTTGTCTCAATCCGGTGTGCATTTCCTCGAAGCACAATCTCCGGATCCCACATGCAAAGTGATCCGCCAGATTGGGTCCGGTGCCATGTCCACTGTTTTACAAGTGGAACAGGATGGACAGACTTATGCGTTGAAGATCCTGCGGAAGAGTATGTTCTCCGGCAGTCAATCGGAAGAAGCACGGCTGACACGTTTTCTGCGGGAAGCGGATATTCTTTCCAAAGTCAATCACCCCAACGTTGTGCGTATTTACCGCGCCGGTTTTTCCTCCGATGGAAAAACACCTTACATTCTGTTGGAATATGTGGATGGCAAGCCTTTGACGGAATTTATTAAAAATGATTCTTTGACTTTGGAAGAAAAACTTTATATTCTCAAACAGACCGCACAGGCTTTGGATGCCGTCCACGGGCAGAATATTATTCACCGGGATGTCAAGCCGGGCAATATTCTGATCACAAAAGGAAATAAAGTCAAATTATCCGATTTCGGAATCGCAAAACTGGCAGGGTCCTCTCTGACATTGCCCCATGAAATGCTCGGGTCTCCCGCTTATATGGCACCGGAAGCATTCGAAAATGATGCCCGGTTGACCTCTGTTTCCGACATCTTTTCTTTCGGGATCCTTGCGTATGAATTGATCACCGGAGTCAAACCGTTCCATTGCGACAGTGTACCCGGCATGATCAAAGCCATTCAGGAAAGCCGCCCGCCGCGTCCCTGCAAATACGTGCATGATCTGCCCCAGCCGATCGAAGATTTCCTTGCTAAACTGTTAAAAAAACATCCGGATGAACGGTATCAGGATATGCAGCAGGTCATTAAAGGAATCAATGTGATTCTGGGCAACGGGCAAATCGTGGAATCCATTTTTACCAATACATTGAAACAGATTTTCAATATCCAGAAGGATTGGGAATAAGCCCCTTTACTCAGCAAGCCCGGTAACCTGTACGTTGTTTTTCTTTGCACATTCCAGCAGGATTTCCAGATCACCGAGGGAAATATGATGAGAATGTTTTCCCTCCGGAATAATGCTGTGCGCATAAAATACAATCTGTTCATTTTTCCGCCCGATCCGTTCGATCGCCTGCACAGCCTCGCTCAAATCAAAATGATTGGTCAATGATGTTCCGAGCATCAGACGTTTGCCCTGATAATTGGGATCATAAAACAATTTATCATTCTCTGCCAAACCGGTACGTTCAAACTGACCGACACGCAACACATCAAAATAACGGAACAAAACTTCATCCGTAACCTCATTACGCTGACTGGACGGATAAGCAAATACCCGGCACTCCATGCCATATTTGCGGCAGGCATCAAGTTGCGGTTTCAATTCCCGTTCTGCATACTCCTGTACGCCGTGTTCCGCTACAAAATCCACGGCTTTTGCATGAGAAAGGCCGTGCAGACCAATAGTATGCCCGTGTTGTTTCAGGGTAGACATCACATTTGCCGCGTCCCCGTCGATTTCACTGCAAATAAAAAAAGTAGCATGAGCCTGATACCGTTCAAACAGCGGCAACGCCTCCAACCATGCGTCGAAATGACGGTCATCGAACGAAAGAGACAATCTTCCCTGCGTAATTTTCATGATTCCACACTTTCCTGTTTCTATTGCTTCTGAATATCCGTAACTATATCACACTTCAGAAAAAAATCAAATCCCTTTTCATAAGACTTGAAAAAACAGACTTTGTCATGTAAATTATCCGCATTAATATCAAGTAGAGGAGTATACTGTCATGACAACTGTTATCGAAATCGCTCAGCGTGCGAAACGTGCATCCAAAACCTTGCGTTCCATTTCCGGAAAAGCCAGAGAAAAAGCACTCAATGCCATGGCGGATAAACTCCTCTGTTATCATGATGAAGTCATCGCTGCGAATAATGCCGACCTTGTCGCCGCGCCCGATCTGACGCCCGCTTTCCGGAAACGTCTTCAAGTTACACCGAAAATCTTCGATTATATGCTCAACCGTTTACGGGAAGCCGCCGCCCTCCCCGATCCTGTGGGGAAAATTTTGGAAGGGCATACCATGCCGTCCGGCTTACAAGTCCGTAAAGTTGCTGTCCCCATCGGCGTGATTGCCATGATTTACGAAGCCCGCCCCAATGTGACCACGGATGCCGCGGCAGTCGCCATCAAAAGCGGCAATGCGGTGATCCTGAAAGGCGGTTCTGAGTCCTTGCGCACCAATCAGGTATTGGCAAAAGCCATGCGGGAAGCGGCAATGGAGTCCGGTCTTCCGGAAGACACCGTTCAATTGATCGAAAGTACCGATCATGCTGTCGTTGGGGAATTATTGAAACAGGAAGAATATATCGACCTGATTATTCCCCGCGGCGGAAAAAGTTTGATCAAAGCCATATCCGAAGGAACACGCATCCCTGTTCTGAAACATTACGATGGCATTTGTCATCAATACGTGGCAAAAGATGCAGACCCGGAAATGGCGGCAAAACTCATTGTCAATTCCAAATGTCAGCGTGTGGAAGTCTGTAATGCGCTGGAAACCTTGCTTGTGGACCATGAATGTGCAAAAACTCTGCTCCCGGTCATTGCCAGCGCATTGAAAGCGGAAGGTGTGGAATTACGTGGTTGCGCGGAAACGTGTGCCATTCTCCCCGATTGCATTCCGGCAACGGATGAAGATTGGGATACCGAATATTTGAGTGCCACATTATCCATCCGTATTGTGCATGGCATTGAAGAAGCAATGGAACACATTGCGCAACACGGATCCGGCCATACGGATGGGATCATTACCAATTCCCTGTCTCTGTCCGATCAGTTTATTGCCGGAGTCGATTCGGCATCTGTTCTGGTAAATGCCTCGACCCGTCTTTCCGGCGGTGGGGATTATGGTATGGGAGCAGTTGTGGGGATCAGTACGGATCGACTTCATGCCCGCGGTCCGGTAGGACCGTCTGAATTATGCACCTACAAATGGGTTGCCATCGGCAGCGGACAACTGCGGAAGTAAAAAATATATTCCTCCGCAGTGTCCCTGTTGGATAAATTATTTATTCTTCGACTTTATCAAAGATCATTGGTGACATAAGGATTGTAGCGGTTCCATTCGGCAAAGTCATTACCGTTTTTGTAACACCTTTTTCATCAATAGAGTATGTCATTTTATTTCCGGTACTTCCGACGGCATCATTCATCAACTTTTCCTGATCTTTCGCATTCAACAGTCGTATTTCCATTTTAGTATCTTCAAACCAAAACAGATTATACTGCATGGGAATCTGCTGTCCATCGGTACCTTTGCTTCGCAAAGTAAGAACTCCACCGTTATAAGAATAACTTGCAAGTGACATGGAATTTTTCCCGTTTGCCAGGATTTCAATTTTAACTTTTCCATTTTCCATGAATGTATAAATAAATTCCTGCGTTGATGCAATAATGCGATCGTATTTTGCGCTGGGAACAACAGTTCTGATTTTTGCAAAGATTTTTGCTTTCCATTTGCCATAAAGCTTTGCTTTCGGGCGGGGGGGACCGGGAATCAAGTCTGCAGGAACAGACGGTACTGAGAAGTCAACATTCCCTGCAGGTTCCGCAGGTTTTTGCATTTCATTGAGCTTTGCCTGCTGTTCATTGAGTTGAGCTTTCATTTGTTTCAACCGCTTTGCATCAATAGATTTTACTCTTTTTCGATTGATATTTTCCGGATTTCTTACTTCTTTCGATTTTGCATCTGTCATGGCCCGATTGCAAACCGCAATAAACAAATCCCAATTGTGTGGATGGCTGTTATACGGCATCGCTAAACGTTCATTGGTCTTTTCTATAAAATCTGATTTTATATCCGCAGGTAAAATGAGATACCAAAAACCATCAAAAATCCAAGCCGTAAGAGGATTAACATGCATAAGTTCTGTTACTTTTATTGGGTATTTAAATTCCGCTTTACCTGTCGCTCCCCTATTGTCTGTCACCCATGCAGTCAAAACCCCTGTATGCTCAACAGTTGTGATACATGGAATTATGTTATAAGAAAAAGCAGACAGCATTATTTTCAAAAAGAACCAACCGGAGGAATAATTATCAAAGGAATAATTGACTATCCAGAAGAAACGGACAGGAACCCCTTTGGTCGGGTCATTTGTAAAAACATCAGGATGTTTAAGTGATAAATCTGCTTTTATTTGCTCTATTTGTTCTGCTGTGATAAAAGCTCCTCTAATGTCTGCTATGTAATATAAATCTTCGTGTAAATTTGCTTCGGTTAGCGGACTGTCTATTTCATAAGCTAAATAGGATCCGATTGCACAACCACTCGTTAAAAACATGCAAACGGCAAGCGCACACAAAGACAACATAACGTTGATTTTTGAATTTTTAAACATGTTGCTGATTTTGACCTTTTTCATTTTTTCTCCTGATTTTTATTATTGTTTATTGAAAATATACTTTGAGCAGCTCAACGTTGTAAAAATTACATCTTTGGACTCTTTGGAAACTTTTGTGGAAATCGAAATTTCTAAATCCGTTGCAGTATAACTTGAAGACAATGCATGAAGTATCAAGTTCCCGCGCTGGGCAATCTGCCAATGCAATACCGCGGCATATTCCATGTTATCAAACTGTAATTCAAATACCCGTTTTGCAGAATCCTGCCAGGCAACAACTCCTGACACATTGAAATGCTGCCCCGTTGTCACGTTACGCATATTCAAAACTAAAAACCCGTACTGAAAACTGTATGTTCCACGGGATAATCCAAACATCCGTCCCGATTTTTCATGTATTTCAGCAGTTAAATCAGGACGTAATGTCAAAACAATCTCTGAACTGACAGGAACCAGATTCCGAATGGAAGTATAGCCGCTTTTGACTGCATTATGCATTTTTTTCTCTTTCACTTCAATCCGGCTCTGCCAAACTCCCGTCAAAGGTGATAATACCTTCTTACGTGCCTCCTGTTTGGCTTTTGCGGCATTCTCCACAGCAATCCGGTTCTGTTCTTCCGCCAAACGTTTTTCTTCTGCAAGACGTAATCGTTCCTGTTCCAATTGGCGTTTTTCTTCCGCCTGTTGACGCCGTTTTTCCGCTTCTATCCGCATTACTTCCGCCTGACGGAGCCGTTCCTGCTCCAGTTTACGCCGTTCTTCCGCCAAACGTTTTTCTTCCGCCAAACGCAAGCGTTCCTCCTCCAACTTCCGGCGTTCTTCTTCCAATTTTCGTTTCTCTTCCGCTTGACGTTTCTCCTCCGCAAACCGGAGACGTTCTTCTTCCAGCTTGCGTTTTTCTTCTGCCAAGCGTTTTTCTTCTGCCAAGCGTTTTTCTTCTGCCAAGCGTTCTTCTTCCAGCTTGCGTATTTCTTCTTCCAAGCGTTTTTCTTCTGTAACGCTCATTGTTTTATCTTCATTTTCTTGCACATCAAAAACATCGTTTTTCTCCATCTGCTTTGCAGAAGGCATATTCAATGACACATGAGGATTTTGCGGCGGCAGTGCCGTTTTCACGTTTTGCGTCTGCTTATACCACCAAGCACCGCATCCCGCAGCAAGCAAAAATAATATCGCGGCAAAAGAAAGAATCTTTCCTTTACCGGAGAGAACGTTTTTGCGGGCAGATGTCCCATTTTTTCCTTCCAACGCCGCAACAAAATCAGAACAACTGTCAAAGCGCAATGCAGGATCTTTACTCATCGCACGGAAAATTGCCGTTTGAACATAAGAGGGAACGCCGGATAACGGATCCGGGGTTTCATTCAATACCGCT
>JAFVSW010000119.1 GCA_017503545.1 Lentisphaeria bacterium
AAATCGTGCAAAGATCCGTGCCGTAATCGTCAACAGCGGTGTTGCCAATGCCTGTACCGGCAGTGAAGGATATGAAAACTCCTGCAAATCTGCTCAATATGCAGCAAAAGTTCTTAACTTGAACGAAGAAAATATCCTTACCGCTTCCACGGGGCGTATCGGGGTGCAGCTTCCCATGGATACTCTTTACCGGGGTATTGATATGGCGGCTCAAACATTGTCTGCCAATGGCGGTTTCGATGCTGCACAGGCAATTATGACAACGGATACAAAACCGAAATCAGTTGCCGTAAAGTTCCAGATCAATGGAAAAACAATCACCGTTGGCGGTATGACAAAAGGTGCCGGCATGATCGCACCCGGAATGATCATATGCCGTCCTCACGCTACCATGCTCTGTTTCCTCACTACGGATGCCGATGTTTCAGCCGATGATTTGACTGATTTTCTGACTGCATCCGTGGATCAGTCATTCAACCGGATCACAGTCGATAATGACATGAGTACAAATGATACTTGTGTTGTTCTCGCGAATGGTGCAAGCGGTGTCACCATCAAAGCCGGTACTCCGGAAGCGGAATTGTTCTGCGAAGCATTGAACACAGTCACCGCCGCCCTTGCCAGAGCAATGGTTATGGATGGCGAAGGTGTGACCAAGTTTGTTGCAGTGGAAGTCAAAGGTGCCGCCAATGATCACGATGCCCGTATTTGCGCCCGTGCCATTGCGGATTCCATGCTGTGTAAAACTGCCTGGTTCGGATGTGATCCCAATTGGGGGCGTGTCCTTGCCGCAGCCGGTTATTCCGGAGCAAAATTCAATCCGGATCTGGTCAACATGGACTATGATGAAATGGCAGTCGTACGCGGTGGTATGGATGCCGGAACACCGGAAAGCACGCTGTGTGAAGTGATGAAACGCAGAGAATTTACCATTCATCTGAATTTGGGGGCAGGGGATGCCGCTCATACGGTCTGGACCTCTGACATCAGTCACGATTATGTTACAATCAATGCAGATTATCATACTTGATTTAAGGAATAGAAAACAATGAAAGATCTTGTAAAGAAAACAGAAGTGCTGATCGAAGCACTCCCTTACATTCAGCAGTTCCACGGCGCGATTGCCGTTATCAAATTCGGCGGCTCTGCAATGGAAGATCCCCTTTTGACTCATAAGACAATGCGCGACATTGTATTGCTCGAAGCAATCGGCATGAAACCGGTTGTCGTTCATGGCGGCGGCAAAGCAATTTCTGCACGCCTCCGGGAAATGCAGATCGAACCGAAGTTTATCAACGGATTGCGCGTAACAGATGATAAAACAATTGAAGTTGTGGATGATGTTTTGCACAACGTGACCAACGTACAATTGGTGGATGGAATTTTGCGTGCAGGCGGTAAAGGTGCCTCCATTTCCGGTAAAAAACTTCTCCGTGCAAAAAAACTTTATACCAATGATAAAGAATCCGGAGAACAGCTTGATATCGGCTATGTCGGCGAAGTCGTTTCCGTTGATGTCACTGCGATTCACGATGCCCTGCGTTTCAATGTGATCCCGGTCATCACACCTCTTGCAACCGATTTCCACGGTCAAACCTACAACATCAATGCCGATACTGCTGCATGTGAAATCGCAAAAGCACTCAATGCGAAAAAACTGGTATTTCTCAGCGATGTTCCGGGGATCATGCGTGATCCGCAGGATGAAAGCTCTCTGATCAGCGTGATTCATACTTCCGAAGTTGCAAATCTGATTGCAGATGGCGTTCTTTCCGGCGGTATGCTGCCGAAAATCCAGAGCTGCGTCGGCTCTCTTGAAAGCGGTGTCTCCCAGGTTCATATGGTTGACGGTCGTCAGCCTCATTCCCTGCTGCTGGAAATTTTTACAACTTCCGGCGTAGGCACACAGATCATTAAAGGATAAAACCTGTTATGAAAGTGCAAGTCCTCGGTTCCGCAGCAGCAGAAGGTGTTCCCGGATATTTTTGTGAATGTCCCATTTGCATTGAGGCACGCGAAAATAAAGGAAAAAACCTCCGCAGAAGAACCTCTTATCTTCTGGACGATGACACACTCATCGACTGCGGACCGGACTTTGCCAGACAGCGTGATGAGTTTCATGTTCAAACCTTGAAATTGAAACGTATTATTTTTACTCACGCGCATAAAGACCATTTGGATATCTATCCGTTTCTGATTCGCCAGAAACGTTATAGTGTAGTTCACACATCTCTTACCATTATTGCAGATACAGCCCCGCTGGAACGGATCCGCAAAGAAACAGGATGTACTTTTGAAGAAATGTTCCTCCGGGAAAAACATATTGCACCCGGCGATACCGTTCAGGATGAAGATTTGACTGTATATGCCGTCCGTGCGGCTCACCCCATAGAAACAACACCTTTGAATTATTTTCTGACCCGTAACGGCAAAACGGTTTTATTTCAGAACGATTCCGGCTGGTGGTCTGATGAAACATGGAAAATGGCAGCCGAATACGATAAAAAAGCCGATATGGTCATATTGGAATCGACCACAGCATTCGGCAGACCTGATTTTGATGCACATCATCTCGGCGCAAATGCAACCCTGCGTTTCCGTGACCGGTTATTGGAACTTGGTATTATTCGGGACAATGCAGTCTGCATAGTCAATCACTTTTCCCATCATGGCGACCCCCGTCATGAACGATTGGAAAAATTCTTTCTGCCGCATAATATAATTCCTGCATATGACGGCATGGTTGCAGAAATTTAACTCCATTTTCCCTGTTCGCATGTATTTTTTTATTGAATTGATAAAAAAATATAGAAAAGTCTTGATTTTTTTACTTGAAAATTTCACAAAGACGCTTTATATTATACGCTTAAGAGAATTTTTTGAGTTTTTGAACAATCTTTTTTCAGTAAAGTTCGATTTCTTGGAAAGACTCTTAATTGTGTACCGTTCTATCAACTACAGAATGGCAAATGCCATTCAAATAACAAATAACATTTGTACTTGACAATCAGGAGAGTATTTATGATCAACAAGAAAAATCTGGTATTTCTCGGCCCTCCGGGAGCCGGAAAAGGAACTCTTTCCGCTCCTTTGATGGAAGCAGAAAAACTCGCTCACATTTCTACCGGTGACATTCTCCGCGGCGAAATCGCTGCCGGAACAGAACTGGGCAAATCCGCCAAGGCTTGCATGGATGCCGGAAAACTCGTTCCGGATGATGTGGTTGCCGGAATGGTTGCCAATAAACTTTCTTCCCCGGAATGTGCAGACGGATTTATTCTTGACGGTTTCCCCCGTACTGTTGCACAGGCTGAACTGCTGAAAAAAGAATTGGAAAAAATCGGCAGCAAATTGGATGCTGTTGTTCTTTTTGATGCTCCGGAAGATCTGCTTTTGCAGCGTCTTACCGCACGTATCATGTGCCGTAAATGCAATACCGGTTACAACAAAATCTTCTGCCCTCCCAAACAGGAAGGTATCTGTGATGCTTGCGGCGGTGAATTGTATCAGCGCAGTGACGACTCTCTGGAAACAGCCCAGAACCGTTTGAAAGTTTATCGCGAACAGACAGCTCCGCTGATCGATTTCTACACCGCTGCCGGCTTGCTTGTCACAATCGATTCTTCTCTTCCCAAAGATGAAGGATACGCCGCACTTTGCGCCGTATTGCAATAAGTTATGGCCCGTCGCGATTTTATAATCCATACACCGGAAGAGATCGAACGGATCCGCGTTGCCGCCCGGATGACAGCCATCGCCCGCGACCAAATCGCAGAGCAGGTGCATCCCGGAATGACAACAAAGGAACTGGATGATCTTGCAGGCGCAATTATCCGCGCTTCCGGTGGAGTATCTGCATTTCACGGATATCATGGTTATCCCGGAAATGTTTGCATCTCCGTCAATGATGAAGTCGTACACGGAATCGGGAATCCATTCCGCGTACTCAATGAAGGAGATGTAGTCAGCATCGATGTTGGTATTCAATATAACGGTGCAATGGGAGATACAGCCAAAACGGTTTATGTCGGAAAAGAAATTCCTCCGGCTGAAAAGCGTCTTTTGGAAGGAACCCGCCTTTCTTTGGAAGCCGGAATCAAAGCAGCGAAAAACGGCGGTTTTGTCCGGGATATTTCCAAGGCAGTGGAACGGGTGGCAAAAGAACATTCACTCGGCGTAGTCCGGGATTTTGTTGGACACGGATGCGGGATCGCTCTCCATGAACCCCCGGAAGTTCCGAATTTTGCCGCAGCAACAAAAGGCCCCCGTTTAGTACCGGGAATGGTGCTTTGTATCGAACCGATGCTCAATCTCGGTTCTTACAAGATATATGTAGAAAAGGACCAGTGGACGGTCCGTACGGCAGATGGTTCAAAATCTGCCCATTTTGAACATATGATATTAATTACAGAAGGACAAGTGGAGGTATTGACCCGTGTCTAAAGAGACGAAAGACGTGATCCGGCTGGAAGGAGTTGTTAAAGAACTTCTTCCCAACACCATGTTCCGTGTGGAACTGCAGAACAAACATTGTGTTCTTGCGCATATCAGCGGAAAAATGCGGCTGAACTTTATCCGTATTCTTCCGGGTGACACCGTTACATTGGAAATGTCACCTTATGATTTGACAAAAGGCAGAATCGTATTCCGTCAGAAGTAATTACGGATTGATCCTCCCGGATTCCAATTACCCGTTCAGAACCCGAAACTGATTCTGAACGGGTTTTGCATTTATATACGATTCAAAAACAGAAATATAAATTTTGTAATAACTATATAATTTCAAATAAAGTTACGACAGAAATAAAACAAGATATTTTCTGACTTCGATATTTTTTTCCTCTTTTTCCATTTTTTTGATTTGACATTTCAGAATTGTGTGGTATGTTATGGTATGGTGCATAGACTTATTGTATCTGGAAAGGATCCTTGCTGTATCTGAAATTCCTTTTATGATTCATATTTTATTTTGCATCAAGGATTTATTTTATATTTTAGAACTTTAAACAATAATAATGCAAACGAAGAAAGCTGAGGTGTGCAGAGCAGGGGATGCTGCAATAAGTAGAGATAGGCACCGCAAATGCGGTATGATTTTTTTTCACAATAGCAACGAACACTAATATTTGAAGGTAGAACAAAAAATGTGTTGCAAAAAATTATCAGAAGCTGCTGCCGCAAAATTCGCAGAATTGGATGCGTTTATTGACGGTCTCGGCATTGATCGGGCAGATGAACGCCGTCGTGGTCGTTTGATCCAGGTTCTTCATCGTGCACAAGCTATTTTCGGGTATCTTCCCCGCGAAGTACAGATTCATGTTGCAAAAAAGATGTTCCTTACGGAAGCTCAGGTTTCCGGGGTTGTCAGTTTCTACAACTACTTCTCCACGGAACCGAAAGGTAAATATTGCGTTGATGTTTGCCTCGGAACAGCTTGCTATGTGAAGGGTGCGGAAAAAGTTCTTCAGGAACTGGAACGTGTTCTTGGTATTAAAGCAGATACAAACCCGACAGAAGATGGTTTGTTCTCCCTGAGCGCACTGCGTTGCGTTGGTGCCTGCGGACTTGCACCGGTTATGATGGTAAACGGTAAAGTTTATGGTAAAGTCACCCCGGCTAAAGCCGTTGAAATTGTTAACGAATACAAAGCTAAAGGTTGATTCCATGGATAAAATTACATCTCAGGCAGCATTGATGGATCTTTACAATGCTTGCAAAGGTCAGCTCTACTTGCGTGAAACAACAGAGCATGACATCAAATCTGTGAAAAAAGAAATCCTTTGCTGCGGTGGTACCGGTTGCCATGCTTCCAACGCTGCAGAATTGATGAGCAATCTCACAAAATATATCGCTGAAAACGGTTTGGAAAACGATGTTAAAGTTATTCAGACCGGCTGCTTCGGTTTCTGCGCACAGGGTCCGATCGTTAAGATCATGCCTGATAACGTGTTCTACGTTCAGGTCACTCCCGAAGATGCAAAAGAAATCGTTGAAAAACACATTGTCGGCAAAGAACTGGTGGAACGCCTTCTCTTTGTTGAACCGCTTCTGAAAGAACGCGTTCAGGACTATGCAAAAATGTCCTTCTACGCAAAACAGATGCGTATTGCATTGCGTAACTGCGGTTTGCTCGACCCGGAAAACATTACCGAATACATTGCAAACAAAGGTTATCAGGCTCTCGCAAAATGTTTGTTCAACATGAAACGCGAAGAAGTCGTTCAGGAAGTTCTCAATTCCGGTCTCTGCGGACGCGGTGGTGCCGGCTTCCCCACTGGTATGAAATGGAAAATCGCTGCCGGTGTTCAGGCAGATGAAAAATACATCGTCTGTAATGCTGACGAAGGTGACCCCGGTGCATTTATGGACCGCTCCATCATGGAAGGTGACCCGAACTCCATTATCGAAGCTATGGCGATCGGTGCTTATGCAATCGGCGCACAGCGCGGTTTGGTTTACATCCGTGCAGAATATCCGCTGGCAGTCGGTCGTTTGCAGAAAGCAATCGATGATGCCCGTGCAATCGGTCTTCTCGGCGACAACATCATGGGTACAGACTTCTGCTTCGATATCGAAATCAAACTCGGTGCCGGTGCATTCGTTTGCGGTGAAGAAACTGCTCTGATCCACTCCATGGAAGGTATGCGTGGTGAACCCACAACGAAACCTCCGTTCCCTGCCAATATCGGCGGCGGTTACTGGGGCTGCTCCACCAACGTGAACAACGTGGAAACCTACGCAATGGTTCCCGTCATCATCCTCAACGGCGCAAAATGGTATGCCGGTATCGGTAACTGGAACGCCGAATTCGATGCCAACGGCAACTGGGTAAAAACCATCAGCGGTAACGCCGGTACTAAAGTGTTCGCACTTGCCGGTCAGATCAACAACGTCGGTCTGGTTGAAGTTCCGATGGGTACAACTCTGCGTGAAATCATTTACGAAATCGGCGGTGGTATCTCCGGCGGTCGTGAATTCAAAGCAGTGCAGACCGGCGGTCCCTCCGGCGGCTGTATCACAAAAGAAAACCTGGATACTCCGATCGACTACGCAAACCTGGGCAAAATCGGTTCCATGATGGGTTCCGGCGGTATGATCGTTCTTTCCGATAAAGACTGCATGCCGGCTATGGCGAAGTTCTATCTGGACTTCACCAAAGATGAATCCTGCGGTAAATGCACACCCTGCCGTATCGGTACACGCCGTATGCTGGAAATGCTGGAAAAGATTTGCGACGGTAACGGCACAGAAGAAATGCTGGTTGAATTGGAAGACCTCGCAAAGACAATCACTGATACCGCACTCTGCGGTCTCGGTCAGACAGCTCCGAACCCGATCCTCAGCACACTGCGCTACTTCAAAGACGAATACATTGCACACGTCCGCGACAAAAAATGCCCTGCCGGAACATGCCAGAAACTGTATAACCTCGTTATCACAGATGCTTGTATCGGTTGTACAAAATGTAAACGTTTCTGCCCGGTTGGTGCTATTGAAGGCGAACTGAAACAGAAACATGTGATCGACGTCAAGAAATGTATCAAGTGCGGTGCCTGTATTGACGGCTGCCCGAAGAAAGCCATTGTTAAAGAATGAGTGAGACACGATGAATACTGTAAATCTTACAATTAACGGAAAAGCTGTTTCCGTCCCTGCCGGTTCCACAATCCTTGATGCAGCAAAACAGCTGAACATTCAGATCCCGACTCTCTGCTATTGCGAAAAGCTTGGCGGTTGCGGCATCTCCAACAAACCTGCTTCCTGCCGTATTTGCGTAGTTGAAGTTGAAAAACGCAGAAACCTTGCTCCTGCCTGTGCTACACCGGTTATGGAAGGCATGGTTGTTCATACCAACACACAGCGCGCTCTGAAAGCACGTCGTACCATTCTGGAACTGATGCTTTCCGACCATCCGCAGGACTGCTTGACCTGTGCGAAGAACCAGGATTGCGATCTTCAGAAACTTGCTTCTGAATTCGGTATCAGCAAAATCGAATTTTCCGGCGCAGTCAACAAATTTGATGTTGATGATTCCAGCGAAGCGATTATGCGTGACCTTTCCAAATGTATCATGTGCCGTCGTTGCGAAACAGTCTGTAATAAAGTGCAGACTGTCGGTGCTCTCACTGGCAATGGCCGTGGTTTCTCTGCGAAAGTCGGCACAGCCAGCATGATTCCTCTGGCTGAAACATCCTGTACTTTCTGCGGTCAGTGCGTAAACGTCTGCCCCGTTGGTGCTATCACTGGTATCAGCTATGTGAAAAAAGTCTGGGCAGCCATCAACGATCCGACCAAGACTGTTATCGTTCAGACTGCTCCGGCAGTCCGTGTTGCAGTCGGTCAGGAATTCGGTTTTGAACCGGGCAAACCTGTTACCAAGAAATTGGTTGCCGGTCTCCGCGCTCTCGGTTTTGACAAAGTATTTGACACCAACTTCTCTGCTGACCTGACCATCATGGAAGAAGGTCATGAAATCGTGGAACGCATCAAAGAAAACAAGAATCTGCCGATTCTGACTTCCTGCTGCCCCGGTTGGATCAACTTTATCGAACAGAACTATCCGGATCTGCTCCACATTCCGTCCAGCTGCAAATCTCCGCAGCAGATGTTTGGTGCTATTGCAAAATCCTACTACGCTGAAAAAATCGGCGTAAAACCGGAAGATTTGATCGTTGTTTCCATCATGCCCTGTCAGGCTAAGAAATACGAAGCTGCCCGTCCGGAATTCGCTCCCAACGGCGTTCGTGACGTTGACTACGTTGTCACCACACGTGAACTCTGCAAGATGTTCCGTGAAGCCGGTGTCAACCTCGCCAACATGGAAGATGAAGAATTCGACAATCCGCTGGGGCTCTCCTCCGGTGCTGCTGACATCTTCGGCGTAACCGGTGGTGTGTTGGAAGCTGCCTGCCGCAGCGTCTACTTCATGATCAACGGCAAAAACCTGGAAGGTGATGCAATCAACTTCCGCGCGGTCCGTGGTCTTGACGGCGTGAAAGAAGCAATGGTCGAAATCGCTCCCGGAAAAACAATCCGCGTTGCAGCTTGCTCCGGTCTCGGTAATGCCCGTAAAGTGTTGGATATGGTCCGTCAGGATCCCAACCGTTTCCAGGCAATCGAAATCATGGCTTGCCCGGGCGGCTGTATCAACGGTGGTGGTCAGCCCTTCCTCCATGGCGATTCCGCTCTGCTTGAAAAGCGCATGAAAGGTATTTATACCGAAGATGAAAGCAAAGTGTTGCGTCTTTCTCATGAAAATACCGACATCCAGGCTCTTTACAAAGAATTCCTGGGTGAACCCGGCAGTGAAAAAGCACATCACCTGCTTCACACAACCTATCATCAGAAATAAGTCATTCACTTATTTTTAATGCAGTAAGCCAAAGCCTGCCGGATATAAATTGATCCGGCAGGCTTTTTTTGAATTATGAGGTAATTTCAAAAGTCCGGCTAAATTTGAAGACTTTTGCAATTGCCTCTTATGAAAGGAAGCGAAAAATGGTAAAACAAATCAAAATCGGCACAATGGTTCGCGGCAAGGAACTGCCGGATACACTGGCATATATTGAGAATCTTGGGAAATACGGTTTTGAAAGTATTGAGATCACATTCGGCGGTGATGCGACCTGGATCACAGATATTGCGGATTATGCAAAACAGATCCGGGAATGTGCAGAAAAAAACGGAATGATCATTTCTGCACTTGGGGTCTATGGTAATCCATTGATTCCGGAAGGTGACAAGACGCTCAAAAGTCTGGAATTGGTCATTGATAATGCCGCTTTATTTGGTGCAAATGTCATTGCCGGTTTTACCGGACGAATTCCCCAGGAACCTATGGTGGAATCCATTCCAAAATTCAAAGAAGTATTTACCCCGCTTACTGCCCGTGCGGCGGATAAAGGGCTCAAAATCGCTTTTGAAAACTGTCTTATGGGAGGCAGTTGGAGTTGGGGAAGCTGGAATGTTGCCTGCAATCCTACAATGTGGGAAAAACTTTTTGATGCCATCCCCGCGAATAATCTGGGATTGGAATGGGAACCCTGTCATCAGATGACACAATTGATCGAGCCGCTTCCCCAGTTACGGAAATGGGCTCCGAAAGTGTTCCATGTCCATGGAAAAGATGCGACAATCCTTCATGAAGTGATTGCAGAAAAAGGTATCCACTGTGGTGAACCCTTTGTCCGGCACCGTACACCGGGATTCGGTGACAGCAATTGGACAGAAATCATTTCCATCCTGCGTCAGAACAACTATGAAGGCACCATTGACATTGAAGGCTGGCACGATCCGGTTTACCGTGATGAATTGGAATTGACCGGACAGGTACATGGTTTGAATTATTTGAAATTCTGCCGTGGCGGGGATTTGATTCCGCCATTTCATCCTTGAGATCATGCAAATATAAAATGAAAAAGGAGGTTACACCTGAAAAAGAGTAACCTCCTCTTTGTTGTATTCCGCAACGATACCGATGTTGATTACAGTTGAACGGTAACGCAAAAACCGGCTATCCCTGCAAGGATCATTGCCACACCGGCATAAAATAAACGGGAAGATTTTTCCTTGAAAAACAATACCGACCAAATCGAATATCCGGCGATGCAAAGTCCGATGGCAACAGGGAAGAATATTCCGTTCATTCCACACGCTTTCAGATGATCAAGCGCAAAGAACTGCATGACGGTAACAACAACGCTTTGTATTGCCAGCAGAATGGCAACCGGATAAAGTCTTTTCGGGAAATAAAACCCTTTCTCTTTTAAATAAATTTTTCCGGCGATCGCAGCAAACAATCCGCCGATTCCCGTAATAAGCGGACGGCATACTCCCGGGTCAGAGTAAGATAAAAAACTGGTAGCAGATGTCATACTTTGTGCAATCCCCAGAACAACAAAAGCTGCCAAAGCAAGTTGCAGTCCGTAACGGGGATTCGGGGCATCCGCCGCCTGACTTTTCTGCATATTCCTGATTGCAATAGTGATCATCCCGGCAACAATCGCGCCAGTTCCCGCCAGTTTGAACAGATTCCACGGTTCCGAATAGAGGATCGTTATACTGAAAAAGGGGATAATCAAGGCACATTGTCCGATTGCCCAGGTCACCCCGCTTTTTCCATAGAGCATACTGCGTTGCAGAATATAGGATCCACTGGTATTGACGAAACTTGCCATCATTACAAAAAGGACATATCCCCATGTGGGAAAAAGCATTTTCCCGGAAATAAAATCACCGGTTTTTGTAACAAAAGCCAGATTTATGACAATGCCGATAAGTACGGTAATAATATTGACATTGTACGGATTGAGTTTCCAATTCGCCATCAGCTTGAAATATACGCCGACGAAACTCCAGAGCAAACCAACGCCGCATGTCAAAAGAAGTCCGATAACTGCGTCATTCATACGTGATTAATCCCATTTTTTGCCAAAGTCGATAACCTTGACAATTTCCCCATCCTTCTGTGCGGACTGGTGAGCGGCAACCCCCATTGCCATATACATGGCGGCATCCCAGGCGGAAACTTGCGGACGGCGGCGTTCTGCCACTGCGGAAACAAATTCATGCACCAGATACGGGTGGGAGCCACCGTGACCGGCAGCAAGGAAATCTTTCACGGGACCACCCTTCCGGATCAGGGCTTCGGTAAATGCGTCAGCCACTTCCTGCGGGATGGGGTCCCGCATCATTTGAGGCGTCAAATCTGTGAGTTTGTTTTCTTTTGGATCCGTAGTCGGTTCGACACGCCCATTGTCGCGCCATTTCATCATAGAGTAACTGCCCCGGGTACCGAAAATACGGAAGTCTTCATCATCCAAACCAATATTGGGGGAAATTTCCCGCATTTCCGCGACACGCAACGCGCAACCGTTATCCATTTTGAAAAATGCCGTGATATTGGAAAAATCATAGTTGGCAAAATAGGGGTCGTTATTACTGTTTGCATAGCCGATTGCAGAAACACTTACCGGTTTACTGCGCATGACATCCACCACCCCGGAAACGGAGTGTGTGGGATAGGACATGGGGTGATTCTTGCATCCGCGCTGAAAATAGGGTGCCATGAGTTGTTTTTTCATTTCTCCGATTTTTCCTTTTGAACGGAATGCAGCAACATTGCGCAGCGAGCAACCGTGTCTATCCACGTCATGCGCATATTCCGCTTCGGCATAAACAAAGTTTCCGAAAAGTCCCTGTTTTGCCATACGACGGCAGAACATGGTTTGCGGACGGTACATTGTTGTTTCGCCCAACATGTATTCCATACCGGTACGCTCTACTGTTTCAATAATCTTACCGCACCAGTCCAGAATTTCGTTATCATCAGGTAAAGAAATTACGGGGACAGCGGAATAAACATATTTGCCGGATTCCATGACCTGAATACATTGTGGGGCATGGAGCCATGGCTGCGTGATAATCACAACCGCATCGCAATCGGATTTACAGACTTCGTCAAGGGAAAGCATTTTACCGGCAATTTTTGGTGCAATCACCGGGTCAGCAGCATGTTTTTCCACTTTATCGGCTTCTGCATCACAAAGGATAACAGAATCGACCAGGGGATGAGAGGCAAAAAGCGGAGTAAACGCACTGCCGAATGCACCGAGACCAACAAGACCAAGTTTAACACCCATGATAATTTTTCCTTTCATTGAATAAATTTGTTGAGTTTATAAAAAAATTGTTGAGTTTATAAAAAATATAGCTTGTATTTTTATTTTTGCATGCTATATTTATCGTTATAATTTACATAAAATACAAAAAAATTTATATTTTTGCAAAATGATCACACCAAAAATTCTGAACGTTGGCGTCTACCGGGATGCACAGAATGGAAGCCAAACTGTTCCCGTGTTATTTTTGTCCCTTTATATCAAAGGATTACAAAAAAGCACCCTGTATTATCCGGATGGAACATTATGCCAAATCCGGGATACTGCGGAGAGTAAGGTTCCACCGACATTAGCCTTGACTCCTGCGGGTTTTCGCAGTACTTTTGAATACGGTAACGATCGGGAAAACTGGGTTATAATGCTGGCATTTCCGGCAATACAATTTGACAATTCCACCCATCAATTGTATTGGAATCATAATGGCAATGCGCTGCCGATCCCGCGGAGTATCCCGTTAAAAGAGGCGGAAGTTCAGGAAATGCGCCAAATGTTTGACACATTAAGCCGTCTTTATTACAGTTCACTGCCGCAGAATCAACTTACAGCCGAATTACTGGTATTGCAAATTCTGCAAAACTTTCTCCGTTCACCGGAATCGGAAGATGATCTTATTGAACGTTTCCGGAAATGTTTGGAAGAAGATGTCATGTGGGAATATTCCATTACCGAACATTGTCGAAAATTGAACATCAACCGTGATTTATTGCGTCAGGAATTTCATGCACGTTATAACATCGCACCCGGCGAGTACCGAATCCAATTGCGTTTGCGTAAAATCTGTCATTTACTGGCATACAGTGATTTGAACTTGAAAGAAATTGCTTACGAAGTAGGCATGAAAAATCTTTCCCATCTGAGTTGTTTTGTAAAAGAAAAATGCGGCAAAACGCCATCCGAACTCAGCCGGGAATACCGTAAAAAGTAACGGACAGATCATATCAACTTATGCAACTTTGCTCGATCAGCGCCGGATCAATATGTTTTTACCAGTTGGTTGACGGTTTCACACATTTTTCGGATGGACAAGTGGTTGGCGTAAGGACTTGTTTCGTTCTGCATACTGACGATACGGGGACAATTACGCAATTGCGGTAACAATTTACTCCAGTCGATCGTACCTGTTCCCGGAAGCATGTGACTGTCCACAAATCCGTTGTTATCATGTAGATGTGTTGTGACGATATGTGGAGCAAGTTTTGCAACGACATCGTCATACAGGGTAATTTCTCTTCCCTGCCATTCTTTCTGAATACCGGCGCTGAACTTTTCAATCACTTTACCGGGACCGGCAGTGAGGATATTCGCATGTCCGGTATCAAGACAACATCCGATAGACGGTGTTTGGAAATGATTCAGATAAAACAAAACCTCATCCGGTGTATTGGTCGGGACCGTCGCATTTTCCACCGCGATGATCAAGTTGAGTTTTTCGGCAGTGGGCAAAAGTTGTTCCAGCGAATCCAGGGTATATTCCCGTAATTCCTCCACCGTTTTACCGGCTCTGGTATGACCAATATGTACGGTATATGTCTTACACCCCAAATCGGCAACAAAAGCCATCACTTTCTTATGGGCAGCGATCATCTGCTGACGTGCTTCCATTTCATTAAGATCATAAATCCTGGAATAGGGACCATGACATTCAAAGAAAGGGATCCCGACACTTTTTTGTGCATTGAGGAAAATTTCTTCGAACGACTCGTCCGTAGCAAGGCGAATACCGAAATTTTCATTGAACACAAGATATTCCGCCCCATTATCGGCGAATTCCTGCATGATATTTGCGATAAGTTCGTTACGGATCAGTCCCCACATATAAAAATGAGTCAATGGAATTTGTTTCATGTTTACTGTTTTTCTTGTTTATTTATTGGTTTGTAAATTCAAATATTTCTTGTTTGCATCGATTTCGACCCGGTTCATGTTTTTGACATGGACCAGACCAAGGGCCTGTTCCGTACCCGCGATGTCTCCGAGATCCTCGAGGAGAAGGGCATTATCGTCCACAGCCAGAAGCAGCTGCTCGATGCCCCCACCCTGGTTCCTGGCGTCATCGAGACCCTGACCGATCCCAACGCCTACACCCTGATGGACATCGGCGGCAATGCCACCGGCGCCCGCATGATCGGCCAGTTCTCCCATATCCTCAATGATGACAACACCTGCGTTTTCTTCGTCATCAACACCTATCGTCCCTGGTCCAAGGACGTGATGAGCATCAACGACACGCTCTTCGAGATCACCCGCGTTTCCCGCATCAAGAAGGTCAACATCATCAGCAATCCCAACCTCGGCCTCACCACCACGGCGGACGAAGTCGTGGCCGGTAACGACAAGCTGAAGGCCAT
>JAFVSW010000120.1 GCA_017503545.1 Lentisphaeria bacterium
CAGAATCTGATCTGGAACCGTCAATATGGCAATCACCCTTATGCCTTTATCGGACCGCATGTAAAAGTCTGGGGTGTTTCTCCGGGCGAAACCATGTTTTTCATCCATAACGTATACAATCCGAACAAGACAGGCAAATGCGATTACAAATTGATTGTGGAAGTACCGGAAGGCTTTACCCGTGTCAATGACCGCGGTGACAGCACATGGCGTCATTACACCACAAAGAATGTGAAAACGGAAAAGATCACATTCAAGGGTAAAAAATATATCCGCTATACTTACAGTTGGACTTTGCCGCAGAAATTGATCCGGAATCTGAAATCTTACGCACAATATATCTCATTCCGTCATGATGGATATAAATTTGCCAAAGGTGAAACCGTTGATTTCCGTTTCCGCCGTATCGTTGACGGCAATACCACAGATGTTGTGAATACCATCAAAGTGCAGGAACTTCCTCCAATCAATGGCGCGATCAGCAAAAAGATCACATTCCCCCAATATCATCCGTTCATGAATTCCCCGGTCTCCCGGGAACAGTATCAGGCGGTTGTGGAAGATGGTTTGAAGGCCGGGTTGAATTCTTACATCATGGATGCCATTTATCCGTTTAATCAATCCAACCTTGCGGGGGAAGCCGGACGTAATTTTCAAAGGGAAGCAGTCAACCGCAAAGGGATGCAGAATTATACCTGGAGCCTGTACAACAGTCCGCTGGTTGGCGGTGGAAAAGGGACTCATCTTGCGGAATTGATCGCGAAATATCCGAAACTTCAGGCGACATTCTATAAAAATACCGGCAATACTTTACCCGGCTGGCTGGACGCTTACTGTTTTACCAACGCCGTCGGCAAATACCGGAAAGAGTTCCGGGAAGCCGTGAAAAAAGATTATGTTTACATGCTCACAAAAGGCAACGGCAAGAGCAAAGACTTTTTCCTTAATGACGAAAGTTATCCCTACGGTCCGAAAAAGGATTGGAATCATTGCTGGTGTTTCTGCGCGGATTGCAAAGCCGATTTCCGTGCCATGTTCAAGATCCCCGCATCCGAAAAACTTGATGACGAAACCATTGTGACAAAATACACTGCGCAGTGGAACAAATGGTGGAAACAAAAACAGAAAAATATCATTCTCGGTATGACCCATCAGATCATCCGGGAATTGGGCGGTACACTCTGGTATTATCACAATACCCATGACCATGAAGCCTATGAACATTCCAAAGGCAATTACGATATTGTTTCCATTCCCATTCCCGGGCAGACTTTCCCCGGTTCACTGGTGCAGGGAACGATGGATGCGGCGAAACAGATCGGCGAGAAAATCACCGGTGTGCATAACAGTTTCGGTCAATTCCACACCTATTGGCCCGGAGAAGCCGCAAACCCGGTTACTTTTTTCTCATCCGACAGCAATTTTTATTATCCGAAAGAACAGAAACAGGTACTTGTCCGTATGGCTGCGACCACACACAAAGGAGCCATTATGGAAAGTGCGGCTTATTGCAGTGCCGGTACTTACTATTACATGGGCGAAGCAATGCGTTTGATCGCCGCATACGAAGATCTGTTCCATGATGGTGTCCGGGATGATAAACTTGCCACATCCGGCACATTCAAATATCCCAACATGCTCGTCCTCAAAAAAGGGGATGAACGGCTTGTTCTGATCTTTAACGAAGATCACAAGAAACCGTTGAAAGGAGTTTTGAAAAATCTGAACCTGAAACCGGGGCAGAAAGCTGCTGTTTGGGAATCCGGCAAATCCTACGGTAAAGCCGATTCCATGACGATCACCGTTCCGCCTCAGGATGTGGTTGCTGTACACATCAAATAAGTTGGGATGAGAGATGGAAATTCCGTTGAATTTGTATTTATTTGCTGATTTTTGACTAAATTTCCATCTTGTCAATTTTACTTTTCATGCTATAATTATGTAAACAAGATTTAACAAGGAGATTCTTTCTATGGATACGATCCGCATTGGAATTTTAGGATGCGGTCCTCGCGGTATGCAAATGGCTTGGGTCACAAAATTGATCCCGGAATATTTTACTCTTACCTGTATGAGCGATCCCGATAACAACGCTCTGGAATCAGCCCAGAAAAATTTTCCGGAAATCAAATTGTTCCAAAGCTCCGATGAATTGCTGGATTCCGGTCTTGCGGATGCTGTGATTACGGAAATCCCGCCTGCCATCCATACGGAATATGTGGTCAAAGCTCTGGAACGGAACATTCATGTCCTGGGCGAGATCCCGGCAGTGAATTCCTATGAAGAAGGCTGCTATCTCTGGGAAAAAGTCAATTCCGCCAAAGCCCTCTATATGGGCGGTGCGAACCCCAATTACCGGGAAAAAACGTACTTTGCTCTGGAGTTGAAGAAAAAAGGCAAACTGGAAAATGTGGCATATATCGAAACATCTTATATCCATGACCTTTCCCGTTCCAAAGATGCGTGGCGCAGCACCTATGAGTCCTGCCGTTATTGTACACACAGTCTGGGTCCGGTCTTGAAGCTGATCGAATCGGCTCCCAAAACGGTTTCCTGTATGAGTACCGGTGACCGGATCGGAAACGGGTGTTCCCACAATGCCATGACTGCCACCTATCAGACGGAGAACGGAATTCTGATCCGTCTTCTGACGGCTTTTTCCATGCCCTATAAAGGTCCTGCCCATACAACAAAGATCTTTTGTAAAAGCGGTATTGTGGAATTGTATAACGAAAAAGCAAGATGCTGGCTGCCGGCGGATACGGATCCGGCGAATCCCCAACAGGAAGATTTTGTGGAGATCCCGCTGTCCGTCAACGGTGCGTCACGCCCTGACCGTTTGAAGATCATTGATGAAGAAATGTTCCGGAAAGCCTCCTGGGGACATAATGGATCTGATCTTTTTATGATGCAGGATTTTGCCGATGCCATTCTCAATCACAAACCGTCTCCGGTTGGAATCAGAGAAGCCTTGCAGATGACACTGCCCGGGATTTATGCGGCGGAATCGGCACGGGAAGGCGGCGCATTGAAACAGATCAAATATCCCTGGGATCAAACAAATAAATAAACTACAGGAAAGGAGTTGGTTCGATTATGCAAGACTTGTTGAAAAGTTATAAAAGGCAGACACGCCCCCTGTTTGCATTCACTCTCATTGAATTATTGGTCGTGATTGCGATAATAGCCATTCTTGCGGCGATGCTTCTGCCTGCTTTGGGTAAAAGCAAAGACCGTTTCAAAGATGCTTCTTGTATGAACAATCTGAAACAGATGGGTATTGCCCAAAGCCGGTATTCCATTGATTATAACAGCTGGATCGTGGTGCATTATGAAACATCGTATCCTGATTTGTATCCCCGCTGGTATGGACAACTTGCATTGTACGGGCTTGAATTCAAAATTGACAAATTTACCGAAAAACCTCACGGGACTTTTGCCTGTCCCCGGGAAATCACAACCTGGGGCGGTGCCAATAAGCCACAGTGGGGTGGCAGTTCACCAACTACGCTGAAGCATACACACTATATCGGTTCCAAAACGCTGATCGGCAGATATGATGGGGCTAGCATCACGCACACTCCACGGAAAACAACAAACGTCAGAAGTGCCAGTGTTGCCGCATTGATCGGGGACAGACAATGGGAGTCCACGCTCCATTCCTCCGGATCCATGTTCCGGTATCGTCACGGCGGAAAACCGGATCACCGTCCACCCCTTGCCGCTGTTGATAAACACCCTGTGGGGAGCAACGCTTTGTGTCAGGGCAAGGCGAATATTCTTTATTTTGACGGGCACGTGGAAGCAAATCAGTACGATGTACACAAGAATAATACAGATTTGAAACGCGGTTTGCAGAATCTCTGATTTGCATTTTCCGTTTTCAGCACTATATTGTTCTGTTGTAATTTAAAATGAGGTAATTTCAAAAGTCCGGCAAAATTTGACTGAAAAAGGATTGTTGAAGAGATGGAAATGGTAGTTTGTGCGTGGCTACCCAGTGGGTAACCACCTCAAACGCTCCGTTTTCAGATCTCAACAAGAGTTTTCAGG
>JAFVSW010000121.1 GCA_017503545.1 Lentisphaeria bacterium
AATACTCAATTTGGTGAAATTCCTGAAAAGTTAGCACGAAACGATCGTTTCCAATCAAATCGGCAGAGTCGGAACCAGTAGTATTGGTGTCATTCTATGCAAACAATTGTCTATTATAACTTTACAATTAAATTATTCCGTTTTGTCGGTCTTCCTGGGCGCAAAAACAATCTGCCTGCTTTGGATGCCAGACGTGCGTGGAAATCTTTGTCGCCTAAAAAAGATGCAGATGATCTGAATTCTTTCAAGTCTTCATCGTAGGGCAAACTCAAATATTCAGCGTAGTTTTGGCGGAATTTTTCATCAAAAGGCGGCTGCCAAAGCGGATGTTTTTCTGGAAAAATTACCGGAGACTTTTTATTAGTCAGATAAAAACGGGCTGAACTCCCAAAGTAGTCAACAATATTTGTTGGGGCAACTAATCCAGCCCGGACTGGATTCAGTTCTATATATCTTCCCAATCTGGAAAGATATACTGATTTTTGAACAATTACACTCTTGAAACGTCCTTGCAATATCGGACCGAAACCATTTTGACTTATTTTATGGTAAAATTTGCTGTACTGGCTTGATAATCCGCTCACAAAACTCGAGATATTTTTTATACTGCCTTCTGCTGCAATATGAAAATGATTGCTCATCACACAATAGTGATAAATATTCAGCTCATATTTTCCGGAAAGCCGTTCCAGCAGTTCAAGAAATTTATCTTTGCATTCCGGTGAATCCAATATCCAAAGATTATTTGCACAGCGGTTATAGATATGATAAACCCCTGCACCAAGATTACGCCGCGGAAGCCGTCCCATAAATCAATCCTTTTTTATTCACTTAACTGCAATCCCGGATGATATATCATCTGCAATCCAATTTGTCAAATGGAAATACAGAAGAGAATAATTTATACAATAACATCTTGTTTACCAGAAATATACATAGAATGGCACCAATTATACCAATTATACCAATTATAGAATTATAGAATGGCACCAATTATACTTTGCCGGCAGGGGGGGCGGCGGGGGGGCTCCCGCCGCCAGATTTTTTACCGGAATTTTTCCGGAAGTGTGTGAAAGGATTTTTCCAAATCCTGTGCAGAGAGCGGGGCATCTGCCAGATGGCCCGCATTGTATTTCCCGTACGAAAGCATGTCAAAGTATCCAGTGCCTGTCAAGCCGAAAACGATGGTTTCCGCACGGTTTTCCCGCTTGCAGCGCAACGCTTCCCGGATGGCAATGCAAATGGCATGACTGCTTTCCGGGGCAGGCAGGATCCCTTCCACCCGGGCAAATGTTGTTGCCGCCTGAAAAACTTCCTTCTGCGAAACAGCGACCGCTTCCAGGATCTGATCGGCGTATAACTGCGATACGATGGGGTTCATCCCGTGATAACGCAGGCCGCCGCTGTGGATCGCTGAAGGCATAAAACCGTTCCCCAGCGTGTACATTTTTGCCAGCGGGCAGATCCGCCCTGTGTCGCAGTAATCATACACAAATTTCCCCCGTGTCAGACTGGGGCAGGCATCCGGTTCCACGGCGATGAGCCGGTAACTTTTTTCGCCCCGGAGCATTTCCCCGGCAAAGGGGGCGATCAAACCTCCCAGATTGGAGCCGCCGCCCGCACAGCCGATGATCACATCCGGCGTGATGCCGTATTTCTCCAGTGCCGCTTTGGTTTCCAGTCCGATGATGCTTTGATGCAGTACCACCTGATTCAGCACGGAGCCCAGAACATACCGGTATTTCTCCTGCTGCATGGCAGCTTCCACCGCTTCCGATACGGCACATCCCAGACTTCCCGGCGTTCCCGGATATTCCCGCAGGATCTTTCTGCCGACCATTGTTGTATCTGACGGCGACGGGATCACTTCCGCTCCGTATGTACGCATGACTTCCCGGCGGAAAGGTTTCTGTTCATAAGAGCATTTGACCATAAATACCCGGCAGTCCAGTCCGTAAAAAGCACACGCCATGGCAAGAGCTGTTCCCCATTGACCTGCGCCGGTCTCCGTTGTGACGCCTTTCAACCCCTGCTGTTTAGCATAATACGCCTGTGCTATGGCAGAATTGAGTTTATGACTGCCGGAGGTGTTGTTTCCCTCAAATTTGTAAAAGATCTTTGCCGGAGTATCCAGCAGTTTTTCCAGATATTCCGCATGGATCAGGGGGGAGGGGCGGTACATTTTGTAAAAATGCCGGACATCTTCCGGAATGGGGATCAAGCGGTTCTCTTCATCCATTTCCTGTGCGGCAGTTTCAGTGCAAAACACTTTTTGCAGTGCTTCAGTTGTTACGGGTTCCATGGTTTCCGGGTCCAGCAAAGGTGCTACTTTCCCCGGCATGTCCGCCCGCATGTTGTACCAGTTTTTGGGGAGTTCATGTTCTTCAAGAATGATTTTGTAAGGGAGTTCCCTGATTGCTTTTCTGTTCATTTTTCATCTCCTTTTGTTAAAATCGAGTAGGAGGCTGTCCATTATTTGGACAGCCGTCCTCTCACACCACCGTACGTGCCGTTCGGCATACGGCGGTTCAGTAACTTGAGTGCAGTTCATTATACCGGATGAAGATATCGTCATATCCCATCTGAATAA
>JAFVSW010000122.1 GCA_017503545.1 Lentisphaeria bacterium
GAAAAAGGATTGTTGAAGAGATGGAAATGGTAGTTTGTTCCGGCGTCGCCATACGGCTATGCCGTGACAAGGCGTGGAAAATAACCATCCACCTTCGCCAAGGCTACGGCGGACAAGCCTCAAACGCTCCGTTTTCAGATCTCAACAAGAGTTTTCAGGCATTTTTGAAGACTTTTGAAATTGCCTCAGTTAAAAAAGAAAATTCACTGTCCCGTGAACAACGTTTTTGCTGCCTGAAGGCTGCGTTCCACGGCAGCACGGAGATTTTCAACAACACCGTCGTCCCGGTAGACTTCTGCTATGAAACAGCTTATGAAACTTTTTTCTGCCTCTGTAAAAGAGCGCAGCGGTTCCTCATTCTTACGTTTGGCAGGGAGGAAGGCTTTACTGACGATGTTGTAACAATAGGAACCTTCATCAACGATCTTTCCGGCAAGGATATCATCTTCGGTGATCCGGGCGCAGACGATTTCTCTGGCAGACAGGCGGCCGCGATCCCAGATCAGATAGATCGTTCCATCTTCGCTTTGAACGGCATCGGGATAAGAGTTATTTTCGCCGTTATCCAACAGCAGAGCATAGGGGAAGGTTTTTCCGTCATCCTCCGAAAGCAGAGCGGTCATGGCGGTTCTTTTCTTGCTGTCCATCTGGTTTATCAGCAGGACTCTGCCGGATTTCAGCCGCAGCAGACAGAAGCGGCTGGAGGGATTGGGGATATCGGTATTTTCCCCATCAGTCCACGATTTGCCGCCGTCAAAGGATTCACATTTGCCGAGAAAACCGGTATTCGTACGGGCAAAGAGCAGAATGGAACGGTCCTGACGTTCCAGAAACATCGCTTCATCAAAATGGGTCGGCACTTTCTTTCCGGCAAAACAGCGTTCAAAGGTTTCGCCGTTGTCGCGACTGACAAAATACTGATATTTTTCGTCTGTCCAGTCGTAAGCCGGCAGAAAAATCCTGCCGTCACTTAATACGGTGGGCTGACAACGGAGGAAACCGCAACCGATAAAAAAGGGATCGCACCATTGCAGTTCATCCGCATCGGGATCATCACAACGAATCGCCCATAAATTCAGATGAGCGGGGTTGCTCTGGGGCAGATAATTGTAATTGCGCTGGGTATAAAAGACCCAGAGCCGTCCGGCGGGATCGATCCAGAGCTGGATATCCAGTGATTGCAGGAGTTCCTGCGGAACGCTGTTGAGTACGAGAATTGGTTTGCTCCAGTTCAGCCCTTCATCGTCACTGCGGACGAGCAGATTGTAGTTGAAAAGTGACGGTTCCTGCCAGCCGCCGGTATACCAGCCGGCATAAAGTCTTCCTTTGCGGGTGCGGGCGATGGTGGGGCATCCCTGCCAGAAACGGTTTTCCACATCAAATTCTTTGCCGGGATTTTTTATGATCTGCGATTGAGAGGTATGTATATATTTCATCATTATTCAGTTCCTTCCATGCCCGTTGAAATCTGTTTGTTCTCAGTTTGATAAAATATACAAACTGTTATCAGCCTGAATATAACCTGAAAAACAAGAAAGTCAAGAACAGATTAAAAAAATCCCGTATTTTCCACTCTGAGAAAATACGGGATGGATCAACTGTTTTTACAGCGTATTTATTATTTTTCACGCTTGTTCCAGTAGGGGGAGATCTTACGCAGACGTTCAATCACCGGGGGCAATTTGGATAAAACAAAATCCACTTCCTGTTCCGTGTTGTAACGGGAGAAACTGAAACGGATCGCACCATGTGCCGCCGTGTAGGGAACGCCCATCGCGCGCATGACATGAGACGGTTCCAGACTGCCGGTGGTACATGCACTGCCGCTGGAAGCACAAATGCCATCCAAATCCAGAAGCATCAGGATGGATTCCCCTTCGATATATTCAAAGGAGATGTTGGCTGTATTGGGGAGACGGCTTGCCGGATCGCCATTGACCCGGACACAGGGGATGGTATTGAGAACCGTCTGTTCCAGTTTATCACGGAGTGCTTTGACTCTTGTATTTTCTTCGTTGACATGTGCCAATGCCAGTTCTGCTGCTTTGCCCATGCCGACAATGGATGCAATGTTTTCTGTTCCGGCACGCCGTCCGTTTTCCTGATGTCCGCCGATGATGAACGGATGGAAACGTGTACCCCGTTTGATATAGAGCGCACCCACGCCTTTGGGAGAATGGAATTTATGCCCGGAAATACTGAGCATGTCAATATTCATATCTTTCAATTTGAACGGGATTTTTCCCGCAGCCTGAACGGCATCGGTATGGAACAACGCACCTGCACGGTGAGCCAATTCCGCCAATTCTGCAACCGGATGGATATTTCCTGTTTCGTTATTAGCCCACATGACAGAGACGATCACGGTATCATCATCGATCATTTCTCTGGCACGTTCCATATCCAGTCTGCCTTTTGCATCGACAGGAATTTCCGCGATGCGGTATCCTTTGCGTTCCAGATCACGGCAGAGATTGAGGATTGCCGGGTGTTCCACACTAGTTGTTACAATCTTTTTCCGTTTGGGACAGCAGGAGACGGCACTGAGAATCGCCGCACTGTCGCTTTCTGTACCGCAGGAAGTGAAAAGGATTTCGGAAGGATACGCCGCGCCGAGCATGGCAGCCGTCTGTTCCCGCGCGATTTCCAGATGTTTTGCAAGCTGTCCGCCGAACCGATGGATACTGGAAGGGTTTGCATAAAAATCGGTCAGGAATGGGAGCATAGCTTCCACCACTTCCGGGGCAACCTTTGTTGTTGCGTTATTGTCAAAGTAAATAGCGTCTTTGAACATGATGACTTACGCTTCCTCCACGGTGAGACCGGGGCTTAAAAGTTCATTGAGTTTTGCCTGTACGAATTTACGCAAAGTAAGTTGGGCATTGGGGCATGTGGCACAAACACCTTTGAGCTGGACTTTAACGATGTCGCCATCCAGGTCGATGAGTTCGATGCTGCCGCCGTCATGTTCCAACTGCGGGCGGATTTCCCGTTCAATGATTTCCTGAATACGGAGAATCTTTTTGACCGGAGAAAGAGAATCGAATGCCGGACCGGCGGAAACGGCAGTATCTGCGGCAAGGGGATTGCTGACTTTGTTCAAATCGTCCAGGATTTCCTGGATTTTATCAATACAGAATCCGCATGCGCCACCGGCTTTTGTGTATTCGGTGATCTGTTCAGCTGTGGTCAGATTATTGATCTTTGCCACTTTGCGGATCTGGGTGTCAGTGATGCCGAAACAGCGGCAGATGATGCGGCCTTCATGGTCGTCATCCAATTCCACATCGCCACCGGCAAGCCCGTTGCGTTTGCGGTAATCGGCAATTGCCGCCTGAAGGGCTTCCATGCCCATGACGGAACAGTGCATTTTTTCTTCGGGGAGATCGTCGATGATTTTGACGATATCCTGATTTGTCACTTTTGCTGCTTCGTCAAGCGTCATACCCTTGACCAATTCGGTAAGTGCCGAGCTGGATGCGATCGCACTTGCGCAGCCGAAAGTTTGGAATTTAACATCGGCGATTCTGCCTTGATCATCCAGTTTCAAGTACAATTTCAAAGCATCGCCGCACGCCATATTGCCGACTTCTGCAACTGCATCGGCATTTTCGATCTCGCCCACATTACGCGGGTTGAGAAAGTGATCCATTACTTTTTCATTATAGTTCCACATAGATAACAACTCCTTCCGTTACGTTCCGCAAAAAATTCTGCAAGATGGTAATATACTCCGTAATCCACAGGATTACAAGGCAGAATCCCGGAAAATTTGGCTTATTACAGCTTTTTTGCTGTTCTGCAGGCAAGGTTGAGGCGTTTCAATTCCCCGGGCTGCAAGGTGAGATTCCAATGAATCATGCCTGTCTTGGGATCCAATTCCGCTCCCGCTGTTGTTGCCGGAAGTAATTTTACGGTCACTTCTTCCACTTCGGATACCGGGATCCGTTGTCTCAGAATCAGACTGACCGGTTTATTGCCCGTGTTGAGCAAGGTCGTTTGCCAGTGTTCGTAATGACAACTTGTTTTCTGGACCAGGCCTTCTGTTGTGTGTTTGTCTTGCGTTTTCTGACTTGTCACGCTGATGCCATCGACAGAACCTGCGTAAAGTTTATTTTTTTCGCCCTGTGCCGTCAAAGGCAGCGTGGATGTTCCGATATAACCGGAATCTCTGGAAATCGCTACTTTACCCGGCAGCAGCAGATAGGGCGAATCGTTGAGAAATTCGCCGCAGATGAATACGTTGTTACGCAATTCCGGGATGGCTTCGTTCCGGTAATCCGTTTTGAAGGTCCGGCGGGTGATGACAAATGCGCTTTCCTGATTGCCGTCTGCAATGGTGTATTTCCCCGGCAACGTGTAGGAGACAGAGGCGGCATCGCCTTTGGTGTTGACTTTGGCAATATTGCCGCTTGTGTTGTTTTGATACATTGCAAAAGCGACGGGCATTGCTGCATCCGCACTTTCCACCGTAACGAGTTTTCGGGCGGATTTTCCTTTTTGCTGCGGTTCGCCGTACAGAACCCAATTCTTCCATTCCGGCGGCGTGGCGGAGAGGCGTACCGGTGCCGTGGAAAGGGTGAGGTCGATCTGTTCCCATTTTTCGCCGGATGCCTGTTTGACATTACCTGAATATTCCAGATCCATTGTCTTTTTGCCGGAAACGATTTTTGCCTGATAACGGGGTGTCCAGCTTGCGGCATGAGTGACATAGGCGATTTTTAATGTTGCTTTGCAGTCTGCTTTTGCGTCAGCAGTGACAAGAATGGATATTCGTCTGGCGGTCACGCCTTCCGAATGATTCCGGAGTTTCTGGTCGACCAAATGCAATTTTTCCTGAAGATCCCGGATCGCTCCTTCCGTATTGCGTTTTTCCGTTTGGGCGTTGCGATAACGTGTTGTCAACGTGTCATTGGAAGATTGCCAGAGTGTCTTATCTTTGCCGGAGGTATATGCCTGTTCAGCAACCGCTTCGCCATGGATGGTCCGATAGCATTCCAGCAGAGAAAGAGTTTTTGTCAAGACTTCCACATGATCCTGTTTCTGCAGGATTTTCTGTTGAAGATTTTCTTTTTCCGCTGTCAGTTTGCGTATTTCTTCGTTCCGGTATAACGTACTGGTGGCACGTTCCCAGGAAATACTGCGTATCGTACAGTCGGGGTGGGTGACGGCTTGTTCTGCCATGCGGATGGTCCCCGTGTTGATGTTATCCGGAATATTGGCAAAGACGATGAGGTTCCGTCCTTTTTTCAATGCTACATCTGCCGTTCTTGTAAGCAATGCGCCGGAACGATATACGGTCACCGCGGACGGTTTATGTTCTGCATTGATTGGATGGATTGAGTTTGCCAGGCAAACTGCGACATTCAGACAGAATATTGTAAAAACGGTAATTTTTTTCATAATCATGTCTCCTTATTTCTGCACTTTTGCTGCATCATCTTCCACTCCGAATCCGGGAGTGGGGCGTCCATTGCCGATCCGGTGGGTGATGATGTAATTTGCGGGATATTCGACGGAAAATTTTACAACATGCCGGGCAGTTGCACCGGGGGAAAGATTTTTCATTACATCCCGTCCGAATGTGCCGGAATTTTTCAACGGGACGTTATCCAGAAATCTTCCGGTGATTTTGATTTTATCCGTGGCGGAGGAGGGAATCTGTTCCAGAAATTCATATTTCATATGTTTCCCGGTTGTATTCCGGAATATGGTCTCGATTTCGAATGCCGTTTTCCGCAAATCGGTAAACATACCCGTGTTTTCCGCTTTCTGCCGTACGGTGCGTTTGACTTTGATCCGTTGATCCACACCCACATTGACCGTGAAATACCGGCTTTCTGTCGGCAGGATCGTCGGCAAGTCTGTGTTACCGACAAATTCCGATCCATAGAAAATATTTGCCGGACCGGCGAGTAAGGGCAGGGCTTTTTCCGGGTATACTTTGCATTTCCGGTACGCATGTATGGATTTGCCGGGTACAAAGTGATAATAAACCATGCCTTTGAGCGTTTTTGTGGTCAAAGGGATTTTCTGATATTGTCCGTTTGACGGGGCATTGACCGGAGCCGCAGAGGCAAACTTGAAATCCAGTCCGGCACTTGTCGATGCCGGATTTTTCAATGTATGTGCGGGATAATCCAAGCCTTGAGAAGCGACGGAAACAGCAGAGATCTGCCGGATTTTTTTCAGATCCAGTGAGGCTGTTTTACCGTCTTTTGTCCGATAGGTGATGGTATCATCGGAAATCTGCTGCAATGGTTCGCGGATGATGATTTGGCTGCCATCGTTGAACTGGATGGTATTTGCCCAGATTCCCTGCTGACGGATGTATTGTTTTTCCATTGCCGGAGCTTGATCTGTCGCTTTCTCGATCCGTAATTTTGCTCCATGTATTTTTCTCAATGCCGTCTTTGATTTGCGAACGCGTGGCTGGTAGACAGGGCGGGGTTGCGGTGTGGGAGCTTCAAACCGTTCTGTGATTTTTTTTGTTGCAAGTTGAGGAAGATCCGCAGAAACGGACGGGATTGCACTGGAGAAGAACAGGGGGATATTCTGCCAATTTTCTCCGGTACTTTGTTTGAGCAGAGCATAACAGGCAAGCTGTACCTGTTCGTTTTCCGGATCGATCCGCAGTTCATACGCAGGATACCAGGAGGCATTGCGGATGAGATAAGAGATTTCCAACGGAGCGCGGACAGCCTTTTTTGCATCAAGGGAAATTTCCGCCGTGATATTGGAAATCTGATTCCGGCTGAAAAGTTTTTGGAACGTTTCATCGGCAATGGTCAACTCTTTTTCCAGTATATCCGCTTTCTTTTCCAAGTCGCGTAATGTTTTATATTGTGTTGCAAGGGCATTGGCAATGTAACGGAGAAACGCATCGGCGGCGGCTGGATCGTATTCTTTCGGCTTGCCGTCGGCTTTCCGTTGCGGGGCAGTGGGGGAGAGTTGTTTCAAGCGTCGTATTTCCGCTTCGACTTGCCGGATGTGATCCCGATTATGATCCCGGGCATCCGTGGCTTTCATCACTGCCTGACGGCATTTTTCCACATCGGAATCTGCCGGTTGCGGCTGGACTTTGTACCGGAGAGAGACGGCGGTGATGGTGACATCCGGCGAACCGATCATGGCGGAAATGGAATTGCTGTCGGCGGATTGGGGCAACCCATTCAGCGTGAGAACGGATTTTCCGGCAGGAATGTTTACTGTGATACCGCGTTTGACCATGGCGGAGGAATCGTAGACGGTGACCGATTTGATCGGGGCATGGTATCCGGCAGCAGCAGATATCATGGCGCATACTGTGGTGATGAACAGGAATATCAGTTTGAGTTTCATGGGTGAACACCTTTCTTTGTTATCGTTGTTCTCTGTCTATAAAGACGAGTCAGAATCAAAAAAATTAGGACATAACGGTGAAAATATAGTGCAAAAGAGCAAAAAAATCAAATTTCTTGCATGAAAAATTTATTTTTTTCTTGAAAACGATGAAGAGTTATGATATAGTAAAAAAGTTGTGTTCCTGTACGGAACGGTATCAAATGTACGCAATAATCACAATTTTTACCCGGAGTAGAGAAAAATGGCAAAAGTTTTGGTTATCGGAGCCGGCGGTGTCGGTTCAGTGGCAACATGGAAATGCGCACAGGCAGAATCTGTATTTGATGAAGTGATGCTTGCCAGTCGCAATGAAGAAAAATGTAAACAAATCGTTTCCAAGATCAAACGTCCCGTCCGTACTGCACAGGTGGATGCGGATAATGTCCCTCAGTTGGTGGAACTCTTGAAAAGTTACAAACCCGATGTCGTCCTCAACGTTGCTCTGCCGTATCAGGACCTGCATATCATGGATGCCTGTCTGGAAGCCGGTTGTCACTACGTTGATACTGCCAATTACGAACCGTTGGATGAAGCCCATTTTGAATACAGCTGGCAGTGGGCATATCAGGATCGTTTCAAAGAAAAAGGTCTGACCGCCCTTCTCGGCAGCGGATTTGACCCCGGTGTGACCAATGTCTTTACCGCCTGGGCAATGAAAAATCATTTTGATACCATTGATGAATTGGATATTATCGACGCCAACGCAGCGGATAACGGTCATCCGTTCGCAACCAACTTCAATCCGGAAATTAATATCCGCGAAGTTACTTCCAAAGGCAAATATTATAAAGACGGTCAATTTATCGAAACTCAGCCCATGGAATTCAGCCGCGTCTTTGACTTCCCCGCAGGCATCGGACCGAAAAAGATGTATCTGCTTTGGCACGAAGAATTGGAATCCCTGACAAAATTCCTGGCTCCCAAAGGCTTGAAGGAAGCACGGTTCTGGATGACATTCTCCGATAATTACCTGAAACATCTGGATGTCCTCCAGAATGTTGGCATGACCCGTATCGATCCGGTCATGTATAACGGCGTTGAAATCATCCCGCTGCAGTTCCTCAAAAAACTGCTGCCTGACCCCGCAACGCTGGGACCGAAGACTGTCGGCAAAACTTGTATCGGCTGTTACATCAAAGGTAAAAAGGACGGTAAAGACCGGAAATATTACATTTACAACGTCTGTGATCATCAGGAATGTTACAAAGAACTCGGTTCTCAGGCAATCAGTTATACGACTGGTGTTCCCGCCATGATCGGTGCCATGATGGTCGCAACCGGAAAATGGTCCGGAGCCGGTGTGTTCAATATGGAACAGTTCGACCCCGCTCCGTTTATGGAACAGTTGCCCATTTACGGTTTGCCGTGGGTGGAAGAATTTATTGATTGACGGATTTGAACGAGCATGTTAGGTCTTGATCCTGCACGGGTTCCGGCACCCTGTTTTGTGCTGGACCTTGCCGCTATGCGGCGGAATCTTGCGGTCCTGGATTCTGTCCGGAAGCGTACGGGGGCGAAAATCCTCCTTGCGCAGAAGGCTTTTTCCATGTATCATGTGTATGGGGAAATTGCACGTACTCTTGACGGATGTTGTGCCAGTTCGCCCCACGAAGCACGTCTTGCAAAAGAGGAATTCCGGAAAGAAGTCCATTCTTTTGCGGCGGCATTTTCCCGGCAGGATCTGAAAGAACTCCTTTCCTGTTCTGATCATATTGTATTCAATTCATTATCTCAATGGGATCGTTTCCGGGATTTGACCGCGCCGTATCAGGGAAAAATTTCTTTCGGTCTGCGCTGTAATCCGGAACATTCGGAAGCGGATGTGGATTTGTATTCCCCCTGCGGTCCCAATTCCCGTCTGGGCATCCGCAGTGCCACGTTGAAAGAATACGGCGGCATCCCGGATGGGATCGAGGGGCTCCATTTTCACGCCTTGTGTCAGCGTAATTCCGATGCGTTGGCGCGGACACTTGCCGCATTTGAAGAAAAATTCGGCGAATATATCCCCGGGATGAAATGGGTGAATTTCGGCGGCGGACATCATATTACCCGGGCGGATTATGATGTGGATTTGCTTTGCCGGCTGATTACATCATTCCGGGAAAAATACGGTGTGGAGACTATTTATCTGGAACCGGGCGAGGCCGTTGTCCTCAATGCCGGTTCCCTGTATGCGGAAATTCTGGATATCACCCACAATCAAACTGATATTGCCGTGATGAACGTTTCCGCAGAGTGTCATACCCCTGATGTGTTGGAAATGCCATACCGTCCGGAGATCGTCAATGCCGGATTGCCGGGGGAATATCCATACCTTTACCGTCTGGCGGGACATTCCTGTCTGGCGGGAGACATTATGGGGGATTATTCTTTCCCGGAACCGTTGAAAGTCGGCGACCGGATTGAATTGCTTGACATGGCATTGTATTCCATGGTCAAAACGAATACCTTCAACGGCTTGCAGTTGCCGTCGATCGCCTCCTGGGATTCCGAAACGGGTGTATTCTGTCTGCACCGTGAATTTTCTTATTTTGATTTCAAATCCCGCCTCTGATTCCAATTTCAAATATGAAATGTTTGTTTCCGGGTGGATTATATCCGTATAAAATTTTTTAATTTTATTCTTTTTTCCGGTCAGAATCCCCTTTGATTACCAAAAAATACAGAAAAAAAACGGAATGTCATGTTTTTTTCTATTTGCTTTTATTCTAAACCAACCTTATTGTATGATTGATTTAGAAAGGTAAGATTTTTTTGATATGGAATATTGTTGAGGAGTAACACATGAAAATAAGTCAAATCCAGTTTGTGCCGCGCCCGCTGATTACGAATACCGCGCCCGAATTGCAAAAGGTTGATCTGCTCATGCAGGTTGATTTCAATGGACATATCAAGCTCCGCATTTATCAGGATAACGTCCCTGCCGGAAAGGAATTTGATCTTCCTGTTGCCATCGGCAGAAACAAGAAAACATTTTTGCTGCCTCCGCCGTCAAAAAATGTGGAAGCGCGAGTCATTATCGTTACCCCGGACGGCACAGAATACATCTGGCAGGGAGAATGGAAAAAGCCCCGGGATTGGGAACTTTATTTCGTTCTGTCCTCCCACACGGACATCGGACTTCACAATTCACAATATGTTCAACGGTATCAAAGCGCAAATTTTATTGATAAAGCCATTGAAATGGAAGCGCAGGCGGAACAAATGACACCCCAACAGCCTTATCATTATATGGTGGAAGGTACATGGATCTGGAACAATTATGCCGCCGATCATGGGAAAGCGCAGGCACAAAAGGTGCGTGATGAATATATTCTGCCCGGAAAATTCGGTGTCTTCAGCGGCATTGCAGGAAACTTTGTACAAGTCTTCGGGCTGGAGGAAATGTGTCGCTGCAGTTATGTTCGCAGAGAATTGAAAGATCAATGGGGGATCGACAGCCGGACGATGGCTATGATTGATAATAACGGGCTTTCCTGGGCGATGATTGCCCCTTTTGCGGAAGCCGGATATGAGAATCTGCTGTTCAGCCCCAATCAATGGGCACCGCTTAAATCTTCGGTTTGGACCATGGATGGGAGCAAGCGTGGGGAATGCTGGAATCCGGATGCGGGGGGAGGCGGTTCCCGGATCGATGTCCGTTATGATTCTGCGTTGCCTATGGTGTTCTATTGGCTTGCACCGGATAAAAAGAATAAACTGCTGGTATGGTCTACCGCGCAATATGCCTTTGGCGGAGCTGCGTTCGGTCTCTCCTCCTCTAATGTTGTGGATGAATACAACATTATGCAGGTGGAAGATAAAATCGAAGAAACATTGGCTTTACTGGAAGAAAAATACCCCTGGAATTTCTGGTTGACCAGTTGTTATGCCGATGACGAAGAGCCGAATCTGCGTCTGACAAAATCCATGGCGGCATGGAATAAAAAATGGAAGTGGCCGAGATTGCAATCTCTGGGTGACCCCAACATGCTTTTTGACCGGTTACGTAAGGAGTATGATGCGCAGATACCATGTCTCAGTGGCGATATTACCGGCGGATGGTATCAGCTTCCGCCCTCCGCCCCCGATTATCTTTCCGATAAATTCGAGGCGGACAGGACTCTGCCCAATGTGGAAAAGCTCTCCACGATCGCGGCAATGGAGAATCGGGATTATCAATACCCTGCCGATGCTTTTACCCGGGCATGGAAGGCTTTGCTTTTTAATGATGAACATTCATACGGCGCCAGCGGTTATTCCGGGCGTAAAGTATATGAAACCTGGATGCAGCACCGGGATTGGATCGATTATGCCGCCGAAGTCAATCAGACGGAATCCTGTCGGGCATTCCGGGCTCTGGCTGAAAAAATCGATATCCGGGAAGATTCCATTCTGCTGTTCAATCCTGCCGCATTCCCCCGGAAAGAGATCATTGCCGCCCCCGATGGCAAGCCCGTCTTGACGCCGGAAATTCCGGCTTTCGGTTATAAAGCCGTTCCCAAGACGAAACTTCATGGCGTTGATACCGAAACGGTTGCCGTTTCTGCTCCGCCGGTGTTGGAAAATAACTTTTATAAAATCTCTTTCGGTATCGACGGCTCTTGTACATCCATTTATGACAAGGCGTTACAGCGTGAATTGCTGGATCCTTCCGCACCGTTCCGGGGCAATCAGTTTATTTATACGCAGGATAATCATAAGACCTTTGTTACACCCGGCAACGCGTCCTTTGTTCTCCGGAAAAATGCCTTGCTTTCTGAAGTCGAAATCCGGATGGCGGAACCCTGTTCCAAAGCCGCGATTACCACGCTCATTTCACTGCCCGCCCATGAAAAACGGATCGATATTGTGAATCAGCTGGATCACGTAAAAGATTTGTTCAATACCAACCGTTATTACCGTTACGGATATTATGCGTTCCCATTCCTGGTGGAAAATGCGGTTCGCAGAGTTCACTTGAACGGGTGCGTGGCATCTCCCGGCGCAGCGGGGCAGACCGGACATGGAACGGAAACGTATCTTGCCGCCCGCGAATGGAGCTGTGTGGAAAATGATTCCATTGGTGTGGCATTGCTGCAAATGGATTCACAACTGGTGGAATTCGATCATATTCACCCGGATAAGACGGATGCGTTCATGAATGAGACCGGCTCAGCCATTTATTCTTATCTTTTCAATGACTGGCTTCAGAAACAGATTCCCGGCGGTTCTCACATCAATCTGAAATTCCGGTATACCATTACATCCTACGTCGGCGATTACAAAACTGCCGGTTTGCTGCGTATGGCGGAACGTATGGCAAATCCGCTGATGACTTCTGTCGTTTCCGCCAATTCCGGTACGCTTCCGCCGGAAAAAAGTTATTTGCATTTGCCGGAAGGTTTACGGCTTCAGGCATTGAAACGTGCGGAAGATGGAAACGGTATCATTCTGCGTTTGAAAGAGGTCAATGGTGCGGAAATACAGTTGCCGCAGATCCTGTTTGCCGGATGTCATGCAGTCAGAAATACGGTGGATGAGCGCCCCATGGATGAGACGGGCATCTGCCTGCCGTATGGAACTGCAACTTACCGCCTGACCGATTTACAAGTATCGGAAATAAAACTGTCTGATCCGATTCCCGGCGATACGCCTGCGGCAATTGGCAGCTGGTATACCGGATTGATCACGAAACCCCGTGCCGGACATAGTGGAGATGATGGTGTGCTTTATCTGATCTGGGGGCAGAATATGGAACCGGATCTTTCTCATTATGAATTATATCGTTCTTTGGTTCCGGGCTTTATTCCGGGCAAAGAAAATTTCCTTGACAGAGTGGAGCCGGGTCCGTACCGGACTGGAATATACGAAGATACCGGCTTGGAAAATCATACTTGTTATTATTATCGGGTGCGAGCGGTGAATCAGAATGGAATTGCCGGACCATTCAGTGATGAATTTTCCGGAATCACACGGGAAAGTTATGATTCAATCTGATCGAAAAGTTTTGCATCATTGACGGCTTTCGCCATAAAATCAGATCTTCCTTGATCTTAACTTTTTTCGGATGTAAACGAAAGTATATTTAACAAATTCATTTTTCAGGCGTTTTTGAAGACTTTTGAATTTGCCTCAACTGACGCAATAAAAAACACCGTTGCAGAATTTGTCTGCAACGGTGTTTCAGCTTTTAATCTTTCGATGGATCAGCGGACAAGATCGATCACATCCACCCAAACCACATCCGGGTCTGCGGAGAGTGCTGCGATTTTGTCTTCCAACTGCTGCCAGAGTCCGGGACTGTCCATCATTTCATAGGAATGACCCCAGAAATAAAATGCGCCGACACCGTTGGCTTTTGCCTCCTGAAATTTGCTCCAGAATCTGCCGTCTTGGAAATGACAATTGGAAGCCAGCCGGTACGGATTTGTATTTTTTGTAACATCCGTTGTATTTTCGCAGGTACGGGCATAGGCAAATCCGTTTTCTTTCAAAACTTCAATGGCTTCTTCCGTAGCGCCGCCGCATGGCCATGCAAAGCCGGGACATTCTCTCTGGAACAGGTCTTCCAGATATTTTTTTGCGTCCACCGCACCGGCCTTGAATGTTGCAATATCACATTGGGCGGCGACTTCATGGTGCATACAATGGCTGGCTACCTGGAAGCCTTTATAAACTTCCAGCAAATCATTTTTACCAAGTCTGCCGCCGTGGAATCCCTGGTATGACCATCCGCATTCATCCAACGCATGCCAATGGGGCTTTACTGCGTTGTCCGCCATGAGTCCCGGACAGAGATTGAACGTTGCTTTTGCATTGTATTTACGCAATATTTCTGTAAGTTTGATGTCGGTATAAACACCGTCATCCCAACATTGTGCTACTTTGATCATGAATTATCCGTCCCTTGCTGATCAATAGAATTTTGCTTCCAGTTCTTTCATCTGGGCAGCAACTTTTTCAGCCAGAGGCAAATCGGGCAGAACCATATCCGGCAAACGGCTGAACGGGATCATTTCTGCGGTGTACGGGCCTGTGTAATTGATGGCTTTCAGCGCATCAAAGACGGCTTTGAAATCGACTTCGCCTTTCATCAGGTCATCGCCGAAACCATGGAGTCCACCGCCGCAGTCTGTTTCTTCAAAGTTTTTGATATGAACTGCTTTGATATATTTGCCGAGAATTTCCGGGTAATCCTGGGGGCGGCCGTAAAGACAGACATTGCCCACGTCAAAATACATCCCGATTTTCGGAGAATCAAATTGATCCAGGAAGAATTTCCATTCCATCGGGGAGATCAGAAAACGGTTCCAGACGTTTTCCAATGCGATGTTGACATCGTATTTTTCTGCGATCGGGAGCAATTTCTTTACGGATTCCGTGGAGATTTCCCAGGTGGTCTTGTAGCTGACGACCGGGCGGGAGGGATCCCATGCCACACGTGTTGTACCGGCAAGGAGCAACAGAGATTCTGCGCCGAGCCCGCCGGCGATGCGGAGAGCCTGTTCTGCGCGGGAGAGAGCCAGTTCCCGTTCTTCTTTATCGGGAGAAGCAATGCTGCAAGTCCAACCGCCGGAGAAAGCGCAGGAACGGATCCGGATATTTTTGCTTGCGGCATAGGCTTTGATTTCAGCCGCACGTTCATCGGTCGTATCAAGGGAAAGCAAATCGCCGATGGTCAATTCCACCCCGTCAAGCCCCTGTTCTTTTGCCCAATCGATAAATTCTTCGCAGGTACGTTCTGCGGAAAAACCGCCGAAAACCCAATAGTTCAATGCTTTATACATGATTCTTTTTTCTCCTGTGTTGAAATTCAGTACTGAACGGTGACGCGTTCGCCGCAGTCCACAGATTCCTGTTCCGCCATGACCACTTTGAATGCATCGGAAACGCTGGCGTAATTCTGGTATTTATCCGGTGTGACATTGTTGAGAATACAGTTGATAAAGTAGTCCAATTCAATATGCCAGCCGGTGGTTGCAGGAAGTTCCGGTGTTTCCACAGTGCCGTCGGTCCAATAGATTTTGAACCCTTCACTCATCATGCGGATGGTGCATTTTTCGCAGATGATCTGGAATGACATTTCAAACGGGATGGTAGAGGGAGCCCCCCAACCGCCTTCCGCTTCCACTACGGTGCCGTCGCCGTAATGATACAGGGTGATCACATGGTCGATACCGCCGTTTTTGCTGCAAAGGGGTCTGCCGATAGAGGTGACAGCCTGCGGTCTGCCGAAGAAGTAGCAAACAGCATCGGTATCATGCAGGTGCATATCCAGCAAAGCACCGCCGGAACGTTCTTTATCCATGAACCAGTTTTCCCAGTGATTGCCGTCGATGGAGGGAGAAAGACGGCGGAACGTTGCGGTCAGCATTTTACCGCATTTACCGGATTGGAGCAATTCCCAAGCGTAACGGTATTCGGGCCAGGCACGGACGCACATACCGAAGTTGATGAATGTTTTTGCATTGGCAATGGCATTTGCGATTTCTTTTTCCTGTTCCCGGTTGCGGCACAGGGGTTTTTCTGCAAAGACGTGTTTGCCCGCTGCCAGGGCAGCAACGATATATTTTGCATGATCGGGTGTGGGACAGCAGATATCCACCATTTCCACATCCGGATCGTTGATCAGATCAAAGGCATTTTCATATGTTTTGATTCCTTCCATATTCAGCGGAACGGAGTTATCAGAATTGCCGATATTACCGATCACGGTTGAAATATCGCCCTGACGCTTCTTTGCATCCACATCAGCAAGAGCGACGATTTTTGCATTGGGATTTGCTTCGTGAATACGGAAGTGTGTACTTCCCATGAAGCCGAGACCGATCAAACCGATTTTGACTTGTTTCATAATTTTTTTCTCCTGTCTGTTAGTTGAAGAATTTTCTTTCTATATTATACCATGTATTTGTAACTTTGTAAATAGATAAACTTGCAAAATGTTTGGATTTTTTTGCAATATCTTGCAATTTTCTCCATTTTATCCCTTGTATTTCTTCCGGATTGGCATACATTATCGACAGATTTGAAAATCAACAGGTATACAACATGGCTGAAGTTTACAATTTACGTATTATTCTCAATGAACGTGTGCAGAAACTTTTGGATAATTTTGCATCCGTCATGGGGGGACATATTGTGTTTTATGACCGGAACGGGGAGATTTTGACTACGGGAAAAGGGGAGGGGAACAGCCCGTTTTGTCTGTTGATGCAGAAACGTTATTTTTCCCGGGAACAATGTCAGAAGCTGGATAATGACATGGAACGCGAATGTGCGGCAACTGGAAAATGTGTCTGTTATACCTGCCACGCATTTCTGCGGGAAGCACTGCTGCCTGTCCGCACCCGGGATGCCGGATTATTGGGCTTTGTCATGTTCGGACAATTCCGCAGTGAAGAATCGCTGCCGTCCGCTCTGGCATCCATGGCGAAAACAACACAGGAACGTGAGGAGTTGGAACGTTTATACCTTACCATGCCGCTGATGTCGGATGATACCATGGAAAACCTGACCGGATTATTGGAAACTCTGGTGTCCTATATTGCGGAAAGTGAATTGGTCGGATTGTATGCCGACCCGCTTTTGCAGGAAATCCGGAATTTTATTGAAGCCAATTATATACGGAATGTAAAATTGACGGATGCGGCAAAAACATTACGCCGCAGTGTATCCACATTATCCCATTATCTGCAGTATCACGGCGGAACCTCGTTCAAAAAAATGCTGATTGAAAAACGGTTATCGGCGGCAGAGGAAATCATGCGGAGTCATCCGGATTGGAACATTGGGGAAGTGGCATCGGCATCCGGTTTTGAGGACCGTTATTATTTTTCCCGTATTTACCGCAAATATCGCGGTTTTACCCCCGGCAAGTTCAAGAAGAAAGATTAATGTAAAAGCAATGTCTGCCGGTTTGATTTTCCGGAAATATTTGAAAAAAAACAGTATTCAACGGTTGACTTTTTATTTCACCATTGTATATTAGAGAAAATGTTATCTTTCAAGATAAAACATGTAACATAACAACAGGATGTTTTTATTATGCAATTCAAATTTCTTGGTACCGCCGCAGCAGAAGCTGTTCCCGCCCTTTTCTGTGAATGTGAATATTGCCGAAAAGCAACCATTAACAAAGGCAAAGATATCCGCCGCAGAGCGTCTTATCTGCTGGATGATGATACCCTTGTTGATTTCGGTCCCGATGCGTTTCACCAGAGTCTTCTCTTTGACGTTGATCTGTTGAAAATCAAACGGATCCTCTTTACTCACTGTCACGAGGACCACTTGAACCCCATCGAACTTTTGTGGCGTCGCCGCGGGTTCAGCAAAGTTACCAAAGATATCAAAATCATGGGCTCAAACGTTATTCTGGCAACTCTGATGCAAGCGTATGCAAAATATACCACCATTACCAGTTTCGATATCGCCCATGTGATCCCGGTCATGCTCAATGCCGGTGAGCCGTTGACGGATGAAGAACTGACGGTTCTGCCTTTGCCGGCGAATCATGCGCCCGGCAAAAATGCACAATTCTTTGCGATCACCAAAAACGGAAAAAATGTTCTGGTGGGCAACGATACCGGCTATTTCCCCGATGAATCCTGGGATTTGATCAAAGATATGAAATTTGATATGGTTACTCTGGACGGTACAATGGGGTTGCTTTATCCCGATAGCAGATATGGTCACATGGGCGTGAATGTGGTTGTTGAAGTCCGTGACCGTTTGTTGGAAATGGGGTGCATCGATGATAAAAGCAAAGTCTTTGTGACACACTTCAGTCACAACGGCAACAGTTTGCAGGAAGATCTGGAAGCATTTTTCCTGCCGAAAAATATTACGGTTGCTTATGACGGATTGACCGTAGAAATCTGATTTTTGATAAATGAAATGCGGGGCAGAAAACGGATCAAAAACGTTTTCTGCCCCGCATATTATTTCTGTTTGCGACGGGAGAGGATCACCGGAATTCTTTCAAACCGTCTTTTGCTTTTTTCAGTTTAAGATCCTGTAAATTTTTCAAAACTTTTGCCGCTGCTGCCGTATCATTGTTCCGGATGGCAGCGGTGTATGCTTTTTTCAAAGCCGCAAGCTGATTTTTATTCAAATCCATTTTCACCGCTTCAATCATTTCCCGATCGAATTCGGCAGTGGAAAGTTGCGGTGTCCAATTGATCTGCATCATGAATTTTTCGATGGCATCGGCATTTTCCATAAAGAACCGATGAACCATATCGGCTGCCGGTTTCTTCACAAACATACCCAACGCAAAATCGTATTGCTGCGTATTTTTTTTTGTCAGGAGACGCATTGCGACCATGGCACCGGAGCGGGGAACATTAAGTTCTTTGATTTTCTGATGGGGGAAAATCAGGAAATATCCGGCGGTATCCTGCAGAAATTTGTTGTATAAGGCAATGTATTGACTTTCCGGTTTCAGTTTGAATCCGGCGGCGGAAATATTGTAATCTTTTTCTTTCATCCGCAAGTGACGTTCCCGGTCTTTCGGGTTGTCCGACTGGTATGGATAGGCATTGAAATCCATACGCCAGATGGAAAAGTTTTCCGCCGTCACACGCATAAAAATCCAATCCTGATGGGATGGAAACTGAATCATGCGGATCCGTAATTTTCCGGCACCATCGTTGGAAGGATAAACAAGGTCCGCAACCGCCGCACCGTTAATCACGTTCATGGTTACCTGTTCCGGCAGGAATTTTGCAACCAGATTATGAACGCCCTGTTTATACTGGAAACAACCGAAAAAATTCCAAATACTCCATCCGCCATTGGTTCGTGGCTGACGCCCGAATTCCAGACCGAAAAACTGGTCGCCCCATTTTGCTTTTTTCACCAATGTTTTGCCATCGTTTGTGACATAGGCAAGAATGAGTTTGCCGTTATAAAAATTAACATCATAAGTAATTTTTGTATTTCCGTTTTTCAGTTTGATCTCTTTCCGGTCAACATGCGGGTTCGCCGCAAAAAGGGAACCCGCAGCGGAAACGGCAAGAAAAATTGCAAGCAAACGTTTCATGGCTTATTTTACCTTGAATTGAAGTTTTGTTGTCAACCCGGTCGCCACATCGGTAAGAGCCGCGTTCCATGTGCCGGCAGGTTCGTTATATGCAATGGAACGAACCGGTATGATTTGCTTGCGATCGAAGACGTGACGGAATGCCAATTTGCCATTGGGGTACATGATTTCCAGTCTGTACACTCTGCCATCCACGAGGGTAGGAAGTGTGAATTGGAGTTTTTCCCCTCTTGCCGCATCATTGATCCGGAACATAGGAGCTTTCTGTTTTTCCGTAAAAAGACTGTACAGTTGGAGCGGTGATTTTTTGAACGCACTTGTAATGCCTTTTCCATAACCGGCATACTGATTGTCTACCGAATAGATGTGATATGCACGCGGGAATTTGACTTTGACCGGTTGGTGCATATCCTGCGGTCTCTGCATGATGCCCAACAGAATAAAATCTTTGTTGATACGTGTCCGGATCATTGTATTTTCCGCAACATTGCCCACCTGGAGCAGGGGGAGTGTATTTGCATTTTTCATGAGAGAAAGCAGCCATTGATCGAACATGGCGGGAGATTGTGCGGTATTGGCGGCGGAGGCAATACTGAAATTGCAGAGAATTGCTTTACCTTTTCCGTATTTACGGGTAACGAATATCTGTTTGCCCTGGGGAACCCGTTTTGCCTGGAAATTACCAAGTTTGAGGGCTTTGAACGTTCTCTGTTCATGATCGGCAAATGTGATATTGCCGAACAAGTCTTTCAATGGATTGCTTTCCCGTACCCGGAGATTTTCATTCATGATCGCCGGATTGATGTCTGCAATCACGATACCGCCGTTTTTCACATAATCCAGAATGGCTTTACATTCTTTGTCGCTGAGGGCAGATGCGCCGCAGAGGAACAGCAGTTTTGCTTTTTTCAGACGGTCAAGGGAATTGACGGAAATAAAATCGAATCCGGCACTGGTGCGGTAACAGCTGCGGATCAGAGACGGCAGACCGTCGTGCGGGCTGAAACAGCGTTTATCCAGCAATGCGGCGGCGGTGGAAGGATGACTCCAGAAGAAATATACGCCGTTATTCGCCAAATCGTTGCGGATCATGAGCTGTGCAGAACCGTTTTTCAAACGGTCAAGATCGTGCAGATATTTTTTGACATAACCGGCGATGGTCATATCGCAGCCGAAACTGCTGTGATTGCTTCCGGGATTTGCAGCAAACCAGGCGTTCCCGTTGACTGTGCCGAGAAGCAGATCTTTATTCAGCGGTACAACATGATCACCGCGTCCGCTGTGACTGCCGGGATATCCACCCCACCAGAGAGAACGGAGTTTTTCTTTGCCGAAACTGCGGAGAAGTTCATCGCCCACCAGATTGGAATAGGGACCCCAATATTCCAGCGTTTTCATGGTCAATTCCAGATTGCCGGGTTCACTGCCTTCTGCGCCGACAACTGCTTGCGGATCGTATTTCCGGATTTCTTTCCGGAGGAAGGCATGAGCATCTGCATACATCTGTTCAATGTAAGCCCGATGGTCATTCCAGGCAGGATAAATACCTTTTTCCTTTGCTTCTTTCAAAGGCATGTGTGGTACTTCATCAAAACTCTTGTAGTTATTCTTATAGTTGTAATTGAGATTTGCAATGGTTTTGTATTTGTTCTTGAGGAATTGGCGGAAATAGATCAGGTCATAAGGACCGTATCCGCTTTCCAGATTCAAATGATTTTCGTCCCCCAGATTGTATACTGCGGCACTGTATTTCGGCAGATTGATCATCCGGTTACGGATCCCTTCCGCCCAAAGTCTTTTGACTTCCGGACGATAGAAACAATGGTCGCCATTCAATGCGTTCAAATCTTTTCTGAATTTACCGGGCAGGAAGAACCAGTTTTTCGTTTCCACAGTGCCTGTCGGGGATTTGCTGAAATAGACACGCACCATGTAGGGGACCATTTTCATGTTCAAAAGAGCGGTTACACGGGCATTGGTACCATCCTGTTTCGGATGATTCAACTGCAGATTCCAGCCGAGGCGATCCACCATCGGCCGTGCCAGATGTTCTCCGTTGTCGTTTTCCGGACCATCCCAACCGATCTGCCAGTAATCATCCATTCCGGGATTGGGGAAGAACAATTCTTTGTCCGTAATATCTTTCAGTTTATTCTGCTCTTTCAGTCCTGCGCGGAGATATCCGGCAAGGGTGGGCATGTAATAATCTTTGATTTCAAATTTTACACTTGCAGCCCGTGGCGGAACGGTGATTTCCTGCCGTACCCAAATATTTCCGTAAGGAGAATCATACAATTCCAGAACGGCTTTTGTTGCGCGTGATGCGGGTTTGCTGATAAGCAGTTCGCCGCGGATTGTCTGTTTTTTCGCAAACGCATCGTCCATTTTCAGTGTCAAACCGCCGATATTGGATTTGACGGTGAATTCTTCCACCATAAATGCGCCGTTGTTTCCCAATGTATCTTTGTAATAAGTTCCGGCGGGCAGAGCATTTTTCTGTGCTGTGACATCGTTGTTCCAGGCATCCCGGATACGTGTTACCGTATTCCCGGCGACTTTGATTTCTTTCCCGGCGGCATAACGGAACAGGAGAGAAACGAATGCGGCAGCATTTTCCTGTTGTGTTTTCCATTGATTGCTGTAAGTGACACTGGGCAGCAAAGTGTGTCCGATGCTGTTTGCTTTTACATTCCAGGAAAGGTTGATGAATTTACCTTTTCCCACTTGCCAAGCCTGAATTTTAGCTTTCTTTGCAGGCTGGGCGAATGTTTGGAAGACTTCCGGTACTGCAAGCGGGTTCCGATACAATTTCCGGTACGGGAGCCGATCGGCTTTTCCGGAATTGATCAGAATCAGACTTTTTCCGTTGCGTACATCGTTGAGAATACGGTATTGTGCTTTTTCGGATAATTTATTGAATGCAAATTGCCCGATTACATATACATCGTAATCCTTGTTCAAGGTTGCGGAAAGTTCATTTTCTTTTTCAAAGAAACTGGTTCCTTCGTGCGTGCTTTCGTACATGTCTTCCTGAGCAAACGCATATCTTCCGGCAGTCAGGAAAAAAGAGGCATCCATTTCCATACGCTGAAGAACTTCCACGGAATCCCGGGCACCGGACCGCATCAGAATGAACAGCGTTTTGATCGGTTTTGTATCTTTTTTCTGTTGGAAAGCATAATGGGGTGTGACATATTCCCGGCTGATTTTGTTCAGATATGCACTGTCATGTTTTGCCGCAAGAAACAATGCCGGCAAACTCAATGTCAGAACGGATAACGTTTTGAAATTCATGTTGACTCCTTATTGATATATTCTATTCTACTCTGCTCAGTTAAAATCTTTTTCCAATGCGGTTTTCCATTGGAACTGTTCCGCTTTGCGCGCGAATTCATCCAGTGACCGGATCAACTGGACGGATGGGGGGATCGTTTGCAGCATTTTTTTCAATTCGTTCTGCAATGCTGCCGATTCTTTTTTGTATTTATCCGGTACTTGAGTCGCTTTGATAATGTCCCGGACTTTTTTCTGTTGTCCGGTAAGCATGGTATTCAACGTGGTTTGTTGTACACCTTTACCCATATTGTATAATACCTGTTGATCCAGTGCCAGACACCAGGGCGGAGTTACTTTTTTATTCAGTTCCGCCGCCAGTTCCTGCATATTGATCTGCTTGCCTTCTTCCATGAAACAGAGAAAACCGAAATTGGAGGTCGCCGCGTAGTTTCCTCCGGGGGATGAGGTTGTCCCGATAAAACTGCCGGTCCCCCAGGCGTAACGCACATGACAGAAAGTCCAGATATCCCCGGACTTTGCTTTTTTGCCTAATGCTTCCCACGGCCAGAAGGTTTCCACGTACCAGGCATTTTTGCCGATTTTTACTTTGACTTCCCAGCCGTCCGCATTCCAATCGTTCCGGATCACGGCTCCATCAATGCGCCAGATATCCATCATGGTTCCGATGGCGTTGACAACAAATTTGCGCCATCCGATACCGGCGGCATCGGAGTCAAAGTAAATTTCTGTGCAGTCATCCCGCCAGAGTTCGCCGTCATCCCGTTCCGTTACAGTGATACGCAGATTTTTGATATTGTTGTCATAATGTGTGATTCCCATGTATAATCCCTGTGGAGTATAAACCATCCGGAAGGAATTTTTCAATTTACCGGGCCCGGGATTGGGTTTGAAATATTCGTAAGAGGATGTATACTCCATTGCATTTTTCCAGCATGGATCGTTAAGATCTCCATCCAGAACGGGTGCGGCAGCTGCCGGTTTGACGCAATAAAACGAGACTTCCCGCATATTGGCATAAAGAGCCGTAGTCATGCACAATAGAAGTCCGGCACAAGACCAGAGTTTCATAATCTGTTTTTCCTTCTGTTGAGTTTTGTTATGTTTTATGATATAGCGGATAAAATACACCTTTTTCTGAAAAAATCAAGTCATAGTGTATAAGTAGCCCCGCCATTTCTGTTGTGTGACGACCCGGCTTGTCAATTCTGCCGCCGTTATTAAAAGATGCGGATGCAATTTTTAACGTTTTTCAGGTATTTTTTAAGACTTTGAAATTACCTCTAACGGATTTTTTTTATAACACTTTTGAAAACAGTAAGATTACATCTTTTACTTGTTTTTTTGAATAAATTTTATTATATAACACTTGAAATTGTGATCTTCCCATGCTATTTTAAATGGTAAACACGTTTACCATAGGAGAATAAAGTGAAAGAAAGAGCTTCGATCCGTGATGTTGCAAAAATGGCAGGGGTGAGTATAACCACCGTGAGTTTTGTACTCAAAGGTATTGGGCGCGTCTCGCAGGATACCATTCGCCGGGTATGGGATTGCGTCAATGAATTGGGTTATACTCCGAATCCTTATGTAAATAAGATTCTCAATAAAGAGAATTTTGAACATAAAAAGACAAATCTGTTGATGCGAGTGTTTTTTCACCCCAGTGATGTGGTGGTGGATAATACCATATTAAACAATTATATCGGCAATTTTGAGACTGCCTGTGCAAAATATGATTATTCCGGTACCAGTTATGCTTATCGTGATGTTCTCGGGTTCCGGAGCAAACTTCTTTTGAACGATCTTGTCGATGGCGTTGTATTGGGGGTGCCCCACAAGAATATTCTGGAAGTGGTACGGAAACGTGTTCCCTGCGTGCTGACCGGGGTGGATGCTGATCCGGATGTTGTTTCCATGCCGGTGATCCATTTTGATTATGAAAATGCTTTCAACCGTATTTTTTCCGCATTTGCCAAAAAAAATATGACCGGTTCCCTTGCTATATTCCGCGGTTTTGGGGAATTGAGTCTGGATGATTCCCTTGTTCACGATTATTCCATTGAATATTTGAAACGTCCTGCGGAGAAAAACAAAATACCTTTCCGGAAATCTCATCTTTTCAATGTGGAGGCAGATGCAAAAAACAACGCGACCAAATTGGAGGAAATTGCAGATAAAGCCTTCCATCTGATCCGGGAAGAAGGCGTAAGATTTATTGCTTTGCACTTGATTACATCTCTGTCGGAATTGAAAGTTCTTCTGGAAAAAAGAGGGATCCGTTTCCCTGAGGAAGCCGTGCTTTTAGGTGTAAATCACGTTTCATCGAAATCAACAGGAATTGTGGAAGCGGTGCACGATATTCCGGCACTTATGGAAAAAGCGGTGGAAGTGCTTTTGCGGTGTATGGATGGGAAAGAAAAGAAAAACAAGAAATATTGGGTCGAATGTAAAACCGATGTAGACAATATTTAACAACTTTTTATAATTACCACAAAGTAGAAAAGGAAAGGATCAAGTTATGAAGAAAATGCAGTCTGGTAATGTGGCTTGTGCAAGAGTTGTCATGAAGAAAACTTTTACACTCATCGAATTGTTGGTGAGTGCTGCTTGTAAAATTAGGGTTTTGCCGTTTTATTACCTCAAAATAATTTATAAAAACGACACATCCTTACGCCCGATAGGGCGCACTTCACGCATTTTTGACAGCGGTCAAAAATGCTCTTCACACCTTCACATCTTCACTCAATCAGCGTTCACGCTGATTGAACTTCTGGTGGTCATTGCCATCATTGCCATTCTGGCAGCGATGCTTCTGCCAGCGTTGAGCAGTGTCAAGGAGAAAGGCCGGTCGATCACCTGTACGAATAACTTGAAACAGGCTGCTATTCTGGCGGCATCTTACGAGAGAGATTTCAATGACTGGATCTTACCGGTTGTGGTGCAGAATATGGCAAGACGTGGATACTGGGATACCGGTTGGCGGTATAACATGATACAATATTTCCCTGCGGGAAGAGCCAGAACCGAAGCCGGTTCCAATCCATATTTCCGTTGTCCTTCGGATCCCAATCCCATGCTTTTTGCAACCTCAAAGGCGAATCTGAAAAGTTCTTATGGATATTCCGTGTCACTTGGGGATTATTACTGTCAGGTACAGTACAGCAAACCGAACGACCAATATTACAAGTTCAAAAAGCTCAAAAACATCATGTATCCTTCCAGAGTTGCCAGAATGGCTGACCTTAAAGGTCAAGATGCAGACAATACCATGCAGCATTTCCGCTGGCTTTTTCATGATTTTGGAGCAGGCGGCTTTTTGAAATACCGTCATTCCCAGAGAGCCAATTTTCTTCATGTGGATGGAAGCACCAAGGCGTATTCCTATGGCGATGTGAATTCATCTGCGAATAAAAAATATCTTATGTTGCAGGCCGGTCTTAAATAAACCGTGAACGTCTTGTTTTTTATAACCGTTTTTACACACAATTATACAGAAAGGAATCATTATGAAACGGAATTATTGTCTGTTTTTCCTTCTTGGATGCCTGTTCTTTGCAGCAAGCCTTCATGGGGAGATCATTCTTACCAATAAGGGTAAAAGCTCTTATTCCATTCTTTTGCCTCCTGAAGCGACTCCTATGGAACAGCTTGCCGCAAGAGAACTGAAAACTTACCTGAAAAAGAGTACCGGTGCCGATCTTGCCATTGTGGAAAAGGCAGGGAAAAACAATATCCGCCTTGCCCGGAATAAAAAACTGGGCAGAGATGAGTCCCGGGTCAGTATCAACGGCAAAGAACTTCTTCTGGAAGGGGGAGATGAATGGGGTGTAATTTACAGTGTTTATGCCTTCCTTGAAAATCAGCTCGGGATTCGTTGGTTTACTCCTTACGGGGACGAAAAAGTTCCCAAATATGAGACTCTGAAACTGGATTTCAAGGCATACAAAGAACAGCCTGCACTGGAAATGCGCGGTATGGTCGGTTCTGAATATTACAGACATAAAGATGCTTCCATATTCTTTTTCCGGAACCGTCTCAATATGGGGTATAATATGCGTATCAAAGCATATCCGGGAACCAAGCCGCGCTGGTTTTATAACGGCTATGCCTGCCACACATTCTTCTATTATATTCCTCCGGCAAAAGGGATTTACCCGCAGAATCTCAAATTCAAAGAGGAAAAATATTACTTCAAGAGCAATCCCGAATTCTTCTCTATGGATAAAAGTGGACAGCGGGTTTATACGCTTCAGTTGTGCTTCAGCAATAAAGCATTGCGCAAAGAGTTCACAAGACGGTTTGAAGAATACCTTTCTCTCTCCGGGAAAAAAGGTATTTATACGATCAGTGCGCAGGACTGGCCCGGCTCCTTCTGTTATTGTCCGGATTGTAAAACTCTGGAAAAAAAATATCAGTGTAATGTGGGACCTCTAATGGATTACCTGATTGAACTTTGCAGCCTGACGGAGAAAAAATACCCTCAAATTCTGATCAAGACATCCGCTTACCGGAAAGATCAGAGCGAAAAGCCTCCGGTTCTTGCCCCGGGTAAAAAACTGCCCCGGCAGCTTCTTATCGACTTCGCTCCCATTGATGACGATTTCACCAAGTCTATCACCCATAAAAATAATATGGGAACGTATAAGAATCTCAAGGATTACTGTAAAATTGCCAATCGCGTTCTTTTGTACCATTGGCCGATCGTTTATGGCGGCGGTTATCCATTCGGCGGTTTCTATCGGGTGGCAGAAGATACCAAAATAGCTTATCAAGCCGGACTCAAAGCTGCATTCTATGAACATAATGTGGGGACGATGTATGGTTGGAATACGGTAGACCTGATGACCTATCTTATTTTGAAACTGTATCAGAAACCGGATCTGGATTATAAAAAGGTCATCCGGGAATTTTGCGAATTTTATTATGGCAATGTTGCAGAAGAAATGCTTTCTTATATTCAGGATTTGGAAGATATTTCTGCAAATAATCCCTCTTTCCATCCGTGGAATGGCGGCATTGTTCCCGCTGTTACCGCAGAGAAAAATCTGATTAAATGGACCAAACTTTTCAATGCGATGGAGAAAAAATGTGCATCCGATTCGGTGGTGTTGAAACGGGTCAAAGATGTGAGAAATCGGCTGGATGTCGCAGTGATGTCATTCAATTTTATGACATTGCATAAGAAATATCCCGATATCATTCCCCCGGCAGATAAGCTGATGGCATCCATCAAGGCGGGGATCGCAGACTCCATGAAACGCCGGTTCCCGGATTATGCGCGGAGTTTCCGTGACATCTGGTACAAACGCGCACTGGCAGGATTGGCAGATCTCTATATGGGGGCGACTGTCACTCCGAAACCTTTAAGTCCGGAACTGGAAAAACTCCCCAAAAAATATGTACGTCAGACCTATGCCGTTGTGACGAATAAATGTCCCCTTGTCAAAGATCCGGATGCCGGTTTCGGACAGGCTATCTATGATTATAAGATCAAAAAGGCACAAGTTCCCTTTTATTGCGGGATCTATGATACGGGAAGAAAAAAACGCCTTGTTACAAAAGGGATCAAGGCATCCGAGATCGTACCGGATAAATATCATCTTTATAAACTGGGTTCATTCCCCATTCCGGAAAATGCTCAAATCTTTACGGGCAGTACCTGGATCTGTTCGATCTCACTCAAAAAGTTTTTCCGCATCGGCGAAGCCATGGATAAAAAATATGATATTTATATTTCCATGAAATTTGAAGGCAAAGGCTATCATAAGGATAGTAAAAAAGATGTGGACAGAGTCTACATTGACCGCGCCGTAGTAGTGGAAAATCCAGAGAAGTAAAAATATCTCCCCGCCGGTTTGCAATATGCGGGGAGAAAGAAAGGAATCAAAATGAAAATCGCCTGGTTCAAAAAAAATATTTCACCTGAAATCGGTGCATTTATTGCCGGATACAGTCTGAATGATAAATCGGTTGCAAAACTTGACGACCTTTATGCCTGCGGTATGTGTGCCGATGACGGAACGAACAAAATCCTGCTGATCAGTCTTGATTTGATCGGTTTGGATGGCTGGTATATCCGGAAAATACGTAAGGCATGTGCCGATATCCTGCACATCCCGGAACATGCCGTCATGCTTTCCTGTACTCATACCCATACCGGACCGGAAAGCAGAAGTATTGCCGGACATCCGGAGAAGGTTCATACCGCATATCTGGAAAAGTTGGAAACGACTTTGATCGATGCTGTTGCCGGATTGACGGATTTCCGTGAATGTGAAGTATCATTTTATTCCTGTAAATGTGATGAAAACCGTAATCGCCGTTATGTTTCCGGGGATAATCGTGCCACATTTACCCCGCATCGCAGAGAAGTCCTGCCCGGCGCAACGGAATTTGCTGATCAGGAGTTGGGCGCGATCTATTTCTATGATGCCGCAACGAAACTGCCCGTTTATGCCATCGGTAATTATGCGGCACACCCGCTGGCGGGACATGCTCCCGGTTTGGGCGGTTTGCGTATTTCCGCCGATTATCCCGGCGCATTCCGGAACTATGTGACATCCAACACCGGCGCGGAAACCATGTTTGTTTCCGGTGCTGCCGGTGATTTGGTTCCCAAAGAAGATGAGTTGGGTGAGGATGCCATGCGTGGAATGGGGGTCCGGCTGGGAAAAGAATTCATCGGCGGTATGATCGAATCCAGACGGAATCCGCGGCGTTATGGTCTGCCGGATGCCAAAGTCGGTTCCTGCATCAAGCCGTTCAAAGTCCGTTTGCGCAAACATTATGCCAATCAGGCAGAACGTATGCCGGAAGAATATCTGGGCAGCGATGATGTGACTCTGGAAATCCAGTGTATTTCCATCGGCGATGTGTGCTTTGTCGGTGTACCCGGTGAATTATGTTGCGAATTGGGGCAGGAGATCAAGTGGCACAGTCCGTTCCGCCGCACGTTTATTGCATACAGTGCAACTGCTTATATCTGCTATATCGTACCGGCGAATTTTCTGGTTTCCGGCGGTTATGAACCAATTTGCCAATGCTTTACTGCAAAAGGCGGGTTGACATTGCTGAATACAGCGGTGGATGCAATGTTTGATTTGCACGAAACGATTTACCCGTCGGAAGGCGAACCCTATCCGGATGGATGCTTCGGCGGTGTTGTCAACATTCTCCCGAATCGTTGAGTATGAAATTCCGCCGATTTTGAAATAGATGGAATGATAAAAAAGTCAGCCCCGGTGACAGAGATGGAAGAATTGTTTTACAAAATACGTAATCAAATCAATGCGGATGATCTGGTTAATAAAATTGCAGTCCTGTGTAAGATTGAACAGGGGCAGACATTCCGGCATTATCATCAGGCAGCAGATCATGTTTATCGGTTGTTGTGTGATGCTGGTATCCCCAATGTGGAAAAACTCGCTTTTCCCGCAGATGGAAAAACTGTATACGAAGATCACAGGATGCCTTTGGCGTGGGAGGCAACGATCGGGAAACTGACCTTGTGTAACAATGCACATACCGTTGCCGCCGATTTTCAGAAACATCCGTTTCATCTGATCAAAGGTTCCACCGCAACAGAGCCGGGCGGGGAAATTGTGCGGATCATTACCGAACAGCAATTCCTTGCCGGGGAATCACCGGAAAATGCCCTTGTGATGCTGGAAACAGATACCTGCCCGGAAGCCCGGGTGTTGACTCCTGTTCTGGATCAGGGCGGGCGTGGGATCATTACTGATTTTCTTCCGGGGCGTTATGATGATCCCGATGCACTTCCCTGGGTATCATCATGCACAGAAGGAACCCATTGTCATGTGCAGAGGGAAGATCGTGATTTTATCGGTTTTACCGTGAATTTGCGGATGGGGTCTTTGATACGACAGCAGGCTACTCACGGAAAATTAACGGCTGAAATCGAATGTGACGGACGCCGGTATGAAGGTGTTTTACCCGTCGTGACTGCACTTATTCCCGGTCGGCGTGAAGAAGAAGTGTGGCTGATGGCACATCTTTTTGAACCGTTGCCGGATCATAATTCCACAGGCGTGATTGCGGGGATCGAGGTTGCCCGGCAGATCATGAAAATGGGAGTGCCGGAATATTCCCTGCGGTTGATCTTTACAATGAAACAATGTGGATATGCCGCGTTCCATAACCAGTTTCGCGGTAAGGTGATCGGTGGTTCCAATATCGACAGCCTGCCGTCCGGAAAAGATGATATCTGCAGAATGATTCCACCCATATCCGTTGTTCCGTTTCATGGCATCAATATCATGAAACGAATGACGGAAGAATTGAAGGATATTTTGTCGTGTGTACCGGATAAACCGGCGTGTCCGGATGATATGGCATTCTCCGATTCCACTACCTGTATTCCGACGGTTTGGTTCCGGAGAGGTGTTGATAAAAACAAATCTGCACCGTCCTGTTCTCCGGATCCTGATACCGCAGCGGCTTATACTGCATTGGAAACTTTATGGTTTGCTGAAACATTGTTTTATACCGGAACTCCGGCAGAACTCCCTGCATTGGAATTTAAAACGGTATCCTCGCCCTGGCGCGATCATGCAAAGCAACAGGTTTTTGCCCGGGCTCAAACCGGATTCCCCCGGGATCTGTGCCGTGTCCCGAAAGCGGAGCGGATCCGTTTGCCGGATCATGTTATTTACGGCCCCATGGCATCCCTGCTTGCCCGCATGGACGGGGCAAAAAATATGGCTCAAATTATTCAGGAAACAGAGGCGGATCTCCAGGTCACTCTTTCTGATTTTCAAATTAGAAAATACTTGAATGCAATCAATTATCTTGCGGCTTGGGGGTATCTGACCGTTATCCGCCGCAATGTGTTGACAAGAGAAATGTTGGCTGCTGCCCTTGCAGAATTGGGTGTCAAACGCGGTGATGTGCTGCTGGTTCACTCCGCCGTTTCCAAGTGGGGATATGTGGATGGCGGAGCGCAAACGATCATCCATGCGGTGATGGATGTGGTCGGACCGGATGGTGCCGCTATGTTTCCCGCATTTACCATGCCTTATATTTATTTGGGCGAATCCCTTAACCGGGGATGGGGATATCGCCCCTTTGATTCCGCCGATCCTTCTCAGATATGGACCGGTGCGGTTCCCCGTACCCTTTTGGAAAAGTTTCCGGCTGCCAAACGCAGTAAACATGTGACCCATTCCTGGGGTGGATTGGGTGCAAAAGCCGCAGAATGTCTGGCGGAACATGGTCCATACGATCCGCCGACATCGTTAAATTCCCCCATTGGGAAAGCATTGGAAAAGAATGGTAAAGTGCTTTATTTGGGGAATGGGCTGGCATCGTCTACATTCTTGCATTTTATAGAAACGGTCAATCATGCGCCATATCTTCTGCCCGGAGTTTGCCGTGTAAAAAATCCGGATGGAACACTGCGGACAGTTCTGATCGAAGAACATTTGCCCGGACACCGGGATTTTTATCGTGAGGATGCGGAAAACTGCAAATTTTACCGTCGTGCAGTTCAGGAAGGATTGAAAATCGAAGAAGTCGCTTTCGGTATGGGGAAAATACAGTTGATCGAATTGCGTGAATTTTATGATATTTCTATGAAATTGTGGAAAGAAGACCCCCGTATTCTGTTGTGTGACGACCCGGCTTGTCAATTCTGCCGCCGTTATTAAAAGATGCGGATGCAATTTTTAACGTTTTTCAGGCATTTTTAAAGACTTTGAAATCACCTCTGCAATTAAAATTTATGCAGACGCGGGGCATTTGATTTGCGGTATTCCCGTGGAGAAATGCCGAATTTTCCGCGGAATGCGTTGGAAAAATACAACGGACTTTCGTATCCGCACAAAAATGCAATATTTTTAATGGAAAGATCGTGTTTTGCAAGAAGCGTTTTTGCATAATTCAAACGGGTGTCGCAAATGTATTTTCCGGGACTTGAATTCAAATGTTTTGCAAACAATTCTTTCAACGTCGTTTTGCTGATATTGAGTTCGGCAGCCAGGCGTTCCAATGATAACGGCTCGGAAATATGTTTCTGGATGTAATCCAAACATTTTGTCAACTTTTCCGGGTGATTGGACCGCTGGAGTTTTTCGGCGATTTTGGTAAGCATTTCGAAGATCAAAGAGGAAACTGCGGGAATATCTTCCGGATTTTTCTGCTCAAAATAATAGCATATCTTTTCCCGCAGTTCCACCAGTTCCGGTGTTTCATTACCGGATACGATCGCAAGTTGATCAAAATGCAATTGCCGTATGATACTGTAAAAAAGTTGCCCGTCCGGAATAAAATAAAACTTACGGCAACCGTTCGTTCCACTTGCGGCAAGACGGCATGTTCCCGGCGGGATCACGACAGCTTCTCCGGCTTTTATTACATATTCATTTTTGTCGATCGTAACGGTCATTTCCCCCTCAAGAATGAATTGTATTGAGACAAAATATTTGTTGTAATGTTTGAGCCAGTATCCTTTGGGCCAGGTATGCAATGTGGAAAAATGAGCCCAGAACATACGGGTGTAGAAGGAGAGCGGATGCCATGAGAAATCCCGGTTTTCCGAAACGATACGGTTCTTGAGTTTTTCATTATAAATAGTTTTATGAACGTCAGTTGTTGAATCTTTCATAATACACCCATCCGGTTACAGTGTCTCATATCTGATATACGCAATAATAATGTATCACTGATTTATTGATTTGCAAACAGAAAACAGATTGAAAAATGATCAAAATAAAAAATATACTGTTTTCCGGTATGCAAAAATCTCATTTTTTTACGGTGAAAATGCCAATCCGGCTTATTTTATATATTTTTCGTCTTTATGTGTATGTTTTTGTGAAAAAAATCTCTTGAAAAAAGAGGGAAAAAATTTTATATTAAGCACTGTAAACTTCGATTATCAAAAAACAACAAAAGAAAGGTTCATTCGATGAACAGAAAAACGTTCGGCGCAATTTTGTGTCTCGCTTTGACTGCGCTTCTCGATGCCGCAGAGCAAAACATTTTGAAAAATGGCGATTTCAAAGCCGTTGCGAAAAACAATGTCCCGACATCCTGGCGACTGGATGGAAAAAACGCTGCTGTTACCGATAATAACGGCGTAAAGGAATTTCAGGCTATGCCGAATTTCCGTTATAAAAGTTATTTTGCCTCTCTGGGGCAATCTCTTGATTTGACTGCGGGAAAATATAAATTCTCCGGCGAAGTCAAAGGAAAAATGACACATCTGAATCTTGTTGTGTACTGTGGAAATTTGAATCCGAAAACTTCCTTGCGCAGAGTCAGTTTTACCGGTGAAATGAAGGATTGGAAAACTTTTTCCACTGAATTCACTCTTTCCGGCGATCAGAAACGTGCCGGATTGACCGTTGTTTTTTATGTTCCCGGCGAAAAAGATCCTGTCTTTATCCGCAACTTGAAACTTCAAAAAATTGATAAAGAACAAACAAAAAATTGATAAAGAACAAACTAAAAAATAATAGAGGAAACAACACATGAAATTGACAACACTGATTACTTCATGCTTGCTTCTGTCTGGTTCCCTGCTGATCGGGAAAGATGGAAATTTGTTGCGCAACAGCGATTTTTCATCTGTTGACAGAAAACAGAATTTATACGAATGGAGACTGGAACATGCCGGTTATACCCGTACTGCCGTTGATGGAGTACAGGAAATTGCATTGAAACCGATTTTCAAGTTTGGAAAACATTATGTGGCTGTGTCACAGGGACTCAACAAACTCCCTGCCGGAGCGTATCGTTTTACCGGTGAAATTCAGGGAAATGTCAAAGTGGCTTACCTCGTTGTCGGTATGCCTGCCGGTCATAAGCCGGTAAATACTCTCTGTACCGTGAACTTCCCGGCGGAATGTAAGGAATGGACTCCTTTCTCCTGTACATTTACCATGCCGGCAGGACATGTCCGCAGCGGTTTGAATTTCCAGCCTGTTGCTCATGGCGCAAATGATGTTATCAAATTGCGTAAATTCACTCTTGTCCGCACGGGTGATGCCCCGGCAGCAGCTCCAGTTGTTAAAAAAGCGGCTCCTGCGGCGAAAAAAGCTGCCGTCACAGCAGCCCCGGCAGTCCCGGCAGTTCCGGTCAAAATCACTGGAAATCTGGTAGCCCGTCCTGCGGCTGCAAGTAATGTAAAATGGCCGGTACACCTGTTTTGCGGGAAAGATTACTGGTTCATGCTGGAACCTGTATGGCGGAAAATGAAAGGACTTTCCCAGGAAAAATTCATTCAGGAAGCGGGAGTCCGCGGTATTGGTACCCCCTGGAAAGCGGTTGCACCGTATCGCCGTACGGGGTTACAGGAAATCGAAGTCTGGCAGGGAGGCAAAAATGTCACACCGCAATGTAAATTTCAGTTTATTGCGGAAGAACGCGGCACTCAGTTTTTCTATATTTCGTCCAGTACCGATGGTAATATGAAGACCAGCGGTTGGATCTGCGGCGAGACGAAAGATTTCCGTTATATCAATACCGGTGTTCCGTTCCGTGTCCGCATCACATTGCCGACTGCAGCACCGGTGGAAAAGATCGTATTCCGTACAAATCCCGGTTCTCTGCCTGTGCGTGATGGTGCATTGTATGTTGCAAAAAACGATAAAAAGATCGACAATGCCGTTATCAGCAAAGGTAACGTTCTGACGGTACAGAATCTCAATGCGCCGGGTGAAAAAGAAATCTATTTCAAAGGTGTCACGCAGCATACCGTTTATACAGCTGAAAATGATTTGTCTCCCGCAAACAGAAAACTGGTTGCCAACCGCCCGTTCACCAGTCCGATCTATCAGGGTCCTCTGAAATTCAAAGGGATCGGTGAATTCAAAATGGAAAACGTGGATCGTGATTCCATCCGCCGTTTCCGTGCAAAATATCCGAACTTTATTCCGGAACAACAGTTGGAAATCAGTGCCAACTTTTTCCAGCGCCGTGTACATAAATCGAGAGAAGCCTGGGCGGATAACAGTGTGATCGTTCCACCTTATGACCGCAACCGTTATGAAGCGGCGGAAACATTGCGGAAATATTTCACTTACTATTACGATCTTTTCGGCGGAATCACCATTCTGGAAGGCGGTCTTTGGACGATGCCCTATTATTACGAATGGGGTGCAGAAATGACGTTTCCGGAAGCATTTAACGAAAGTGCCCGCTATTCCTCCAACCGTCACTTGCTGACATTCTCCCGTGGTGGAGCCAGACAATATGGCAAAGCCTTCGGTTTTTATCAAACGGTATTCGGGGAAGCGACCAGTGCCAATTCCCTGTATTCCCAGGAAGAAGCACGCCGTCTTGCAAAACTCAAAAAAAATCCCTGGCAAACCGGGGAAGACTTCGGGGTTTCTCCCACCTATCATAAACGTCTGTTGATGCTTGCTTATTATGCCGGAACCAGTTTCCAGCAGTTTGAAAGTGAACCCTTCGGTTATGCAAAACGTCTCAAAGATAATACCTGGATTTTGACCGGAAACGGGAAAAGTTTGAAAACGGTGTATGACTGGGTTTCCCGTCCGGAAGCAAAACGCGGTACATATTATGCCCCGATCCTGCTGCTGAACGATTATTTCTCCGGCAACTGGGAATGGCGTCAAAGCAAAACGGATTCCTGGAAAGTATGGTATATGTATCCCTATGAAGATGGCGACTATCTGATCCGTCATCTGTTGAATCAGCTTGACCCGCCTGTGGGTGACTGGAAACGGATGCAGGAACTGAGCAACGGGATGCGCAACTCGGAACTTGCGGACCTGTATGACGTCTACTTTGCCAACGCTCCCTCCGGTGCTGTTACGCCGGAAGAAATGGGCAAATATCCGGTCGTCTTCCTTACCGGTCAGATCAGTAAAGTTGATGGACTCAGTGAAAATCTTCAGCAATACGTTCGGGAAGGCGGTACATTGGTTCTGAACTCAGCCCAGCTGAATCTGATCCCGGAAAAATTTGCCGGTATCCGTTCCACGAAACAGCATGTCGTTTCCGATAACATGAAGATCCTGAAAGTGATCCCGGAAGGCGCAGAAATTCTTGCCAAAGATTCCACCGGATTGCCCTTGCTCACCCGTTATAAAAACGGCAAAGGACATGTGATCCTGGCGACTCCGCATCACATGCTCAATATCAGCAACAAAAAAGAAAGCATTCCTCTGTTGCGTGCATTGATGCTCCAGCTGCAGAAAGAAGTTCTTCCGGTTTCCGTCAAGGGTGACATTCTGTTCTGCTTCAACAAAATGTCCGGCAACGATTGGAAACTGATCCTGATCAATAACAAAGGAACCTATAAAGATACCCGTGAAACACATGAAAAAATCTTCCCGGAATATGCAAAGAAAGTGACCTTCACTCTGCCCAAAGGTGCAACTGCAAAAGAATTGCGTTTGAATCTTCCGATCCGTTTCAAAAACGGACAGGCGGAAATCACAGTGCCGTCCGGTGATGTTGCCGTGGTGGAATTGAAGAATATTCCTTTCTCCGATTCTCCGATCAATGCCAAAGTTTTCAACCGCAAACCCTCTGATCCGAATAAAAAAGATCCGTCCAGAAATCCGGCGATCCTGATCGATTCCAAGTTGGGTGATGGCGGTTTGCATTACAATACGCAAAAACGTGATGGCGCGCTGTATCTGCCCGGTAAGGAGTCCGGGGTGATCTTCAATTCTCCCGCATTGCCCCAGCTGCCCATGCCGGAAGGCGGTTACTGCTGCTTTGCCAAGCCGGAAATTGCGGATCCCAATGCTCCGCTTCAGACGGTGATTTCCAATGAATACACCCGTATCGACATTGTAAGAGGTCATTGGCAATTGTTCTTCTACGACCTGAAACAGCTGCAGCATTTACGCGGTCCGAAAGTGGTGCCGGGCAAATGGACACACGTTGCGTTTACGTGGAAAAACAATCAGGCGCGCATGTTCATTGACGGGAAAGAAATCATGCCTCCCAACGGTCCGATGTTGTTCGGCGGCAGATGCGATGGTTCCAATTCGTTCTATCATCGCTTCATCAATCTGTATATCGGAACATTCCATTTGTGGCGGCGCAATCTTTTCAAAGGGTATGTCCGTGACATCAAATTGTTCGGTGTAGCCCCCAGTGAAGAACAAATCAAGAAAATGGCAGAAGGAAAAAATTGATGATGAAACGGAAACTTTCAATCGCAATATTGTTTGCAGTGACCGCCGCGTTTGCGGCGGAGAAAAACTATCTTAACAACGGTGACTTTGCCCGTCTGGATTCCAAAAAGAACCTGATCAGCTGGAAAGTGGATGCCGCAACATCCAGCGTGATCAAAGACGGTACAAAGAATGTTGTGAAAGCCACAAGTCGTCTTTCTTACGGGAAGTACAGTGTCAGTCTCCGTCAGACCTTGCGGAATATGGAAGAAGGTGCTTACACTTTTTCCGGCGAAGTCAAAGGCGAAGTCAAAGAATTGCTCTGTGTTTTTGCATTCCCGAAAGATGTGCAGAAAAGAGTGACATTCACCCGTGGCAGGATGCTTCTGCCGAAAGATGGTTGGACTCCATTCCAGATTTCCCTGATCGTGCCGAAAAAATCCGCCTGGGTCGGTTCCACGTTGACATTTGTCACTCCCGGTGAAGGCAATAAGGAATTGCAGTTCCGTTCTTTCTGTATTGCAAAGAAAAAGATGCCGGTATTGGCGATTGCCCCTGCCGCCCCGAAAACGGCAAATAACACGGGCACGGCTGCGGCACAACCCCGTAACCGTCAGGCGCAGTTTATGCTTCCGGATGCCATTTATGCGGTTCCCGGTATCGAATCCAATATCTACTACAAAAATATTTTCCTGACTTTGAACTATGGTAAATATATGTTTGAAGTGGATTGCGCTGTCGGCAGAAACGATCAGGATCGCTGGAGATTCGTTCCCCGGAAAAACGAAGCCGGGAAAAAATATCCGATGACCATCACTGTGAAAGATGAAGACGGCGTTGTGGCAAAAGGCGCGACAACGGTTTATGTTACCCCGGCAGATGCCGGAAAAGGCAAAAGCATTTCCCTGCTGATGGTTGGAGACAGTTTGACACATGCCACACTGTTTTCCGCCAGAGTCAAAAAATTATTTGACGATGAAAAAAGCGTCAAACTCACCATGATCGGTTCCCGGAAAGATCCCAAATTTCCCGGCGTAGCCCACGAAGGATACGGCGGCTGGACCTGGGCAAGTTTCCTTGTTCAGACTCCGGGTGAAGGCGTGAAAGATCCGAGTAAATTCATGGCGCGCAAAGATGGCGGATTTGCTTTTGATCTGAACGCGTTTCTGAAGAAATACGGCGATGGTAAAGTACCGGACTTCATCACATTCCAGTTGGGTGTGAACGATATTTTCGGTGCTACCGATGCCAACCGCAAATATAAAGTTGCGGAAGTATTGGAAAATGCGGACCGTCTTCTGGCAGAATTCCGTAAATTCGC
>JAFVSW010000123.1 GCA_017503545.1 Lentisphaeria bacterium
ATGTAGTTCGATGTCTTATACCCAGGGTTCTCGCTGACGCTTCACCCTGGCTTGTCACGGCGTAATGAAATGAAGACGGAGCTGTACTGTGCCGTGCCGTTGGCACTGGTTTCAGATTCATCGTTGCTTATTCGGACGTTTCGCTCTTTTCGTATATAAATCCGAGAGTATTTAATATCGAAAAGGCATATAATTCAAGGAACGTTGAACTCAAATAAGATTTGATTTTATGGTATAAACCGTCGATGAGGCTAAAGATCATTTCGAAATGAAACGATTCAATTACTTTTGACCTAAATATTGCCCCAAAATGGTCCATTGACTGTTGGCAAACAGGGAATGCATCATGCTTAACGATTCTCTTCCGCTGCTGCCGTCAGCACGGGCAACATTGAACGTTTTTCCATGACGTGTCGAGACACGGGAAACTCCCGGCTTAAACATGTTTCCGGGAGAACCGGTACACATACCGGCAAACGGATTTGATGTGGTAATCAGATAGTCCGAAGTAATATCTGCTGCGATTATCGCTTGAGATGGATGCGGGATCATTTTCATTTTCCGCGGCATATAATCGGCATTCGTTTGTCCGGGAGGCATATAAAAAATACTGTTCCCCATTCTTTCATTCCAGCCGTAAGACATCGGTTCCGCCGTAATATTATAGGAATTACCATAGGCTACACCGTAGAAATTTGGGTCGGAGGGACAATGAAGAAACTTTGTGGCTTTATAATTGTCTATTTTTCTCATATTGGCATCAAAATGGGGATAAGCATAGGATACCACCTTATTTTTTCCCCACCAATATTTGCCGGAATAATCCCTGTAAGCGCAGACGTAATCATTATAATCGCCAGTGTACATAATTGAACAACCCGCCAATTGCTTCAAACGGCTACTGCAGTCTGCCCGTTTACCTGCTTCTTTGACCTTACTCAACGCAGGCAGCAACATAGCTGCAAGAATTGCGATAATGGCAATTACGACGAGGAGTTCAATAAGGGTAAAGCGTGCTTTACCCTGCCCATGGGCAGGGGGTTCACAATCACGGCGAAGATGTGAGCCTTTTACCAACAATTCGATCAATGTAAAAAAGCGGGCGTGTTTCTTCATAGAACCTCCTATTCCATTTCATTGTTTGACAATACGGCTTTTATTTTACTTTTGTAAGCACGATATCATCAATATAAACCGGTTTTCCATCAACACAGACAATGACCGGAATAAAATTGACCGCTTCCGGTTTTTTGCCGCCCATTTCAGCCGTAAATGTGAATTTCTTCCAGTCGTTCCCCAATGTAAAAAGTCCACCATGAAGTGCGGACTGTTCAACAATGGCACCGTTTTTCTTATAGTTGTAAGTGATAAAACGGATTCTGCCTTCGCCTTTCACATACATTTCCCATTTGTATTTTCCTTTGGGGAATTTCTTTTCGGTGAAGAAATGACCGCTGGATTTCAGCATCAAAGATTTTGTGCCGGAGCGGACATTATCTTCCTGTTCCGGATCTTTTGCGCAATCAACCAAACGCATTTGATGTGTTTTCTTGGGGGAACACCAACCGGGACGGAGCAATACAAAGTGGTCGGTATCCCATTTTTTTGCTTTGAATTTTGCCATTTCTTCCGCCGTTGCGACTTTTGTTTTTTCAAAACCGCCATCGGTCCAGAGATTTTCTTCTTCTGCTGCACCAAGTGTTACGGTCATTGCAGCAGCACCAACCAATGCGAGGATCCATTTGTTCATCTTTTGTTTTCCTTTCTATGATAAATGTTATGTATGTGTTTATTTACCCACCGGGACACCCATATCGACAGCAAATACCTGGTCGATAAAAATCCGGTTCGGTCTGGTATCATCTTTGAAAAATTTCGGTCCCTGTACTTTGATTGAGATCCAGATTTCAAATTCCCGTCCGGCATAAGAGGGATCGTAGCAACGGCTCAAATAACTCCATGCAGTCGGTGCCCCCCAAAGTCCGCCGGTAACAAGCGCACTGGATTTGGGAATGATGGATTTGCCCAGACGGAACAATTTATATTTATCCTTTTCAAAGAAGTTCATAGGAATGGGATTTTCATTGCCGCGGATCAGCCAGCGGCGTTCGGCATAATCGTAATATTCCACCTGAACATGACCGCGTTTCTGATAATCAAAGGAATCCGGAACGTTACCGACGGATGCCCAGCCGGATGCGGCGGCATCGTCTTTTTCACAGGTATAATACCCTTTTGTGTACCGCATTAAGTTCCGTTTCGGGGGAAGGAAACGGAAGACTTTGTTTTCCGGATATTTTGCCAATTCGGCAGGAAGCGCACGATTTTTCAGGAATGCAAAGTTATACATCTGATCCAGAACTTCGATCACCCGGTTCTGATTTTCTTTGATCCCATTATCTTTGCCGTATTCCAATGCCGCTTTACGGCAACGGGCTTCGATTGTTTTCAAATCCAGCGGATAATCCGGACATTCGTTGGTGATTTTATGAGAGAAGATCACAGACCAGACATCCAACCCCATTCTGGCATAACGGACATTGCGGATATATTTTTTCCGTTTGCCTTCCACTTTTTTCATGGCTTTGTCAAACAAATTCTGCCAGCGGACCAGTTCTTTACCTGTCATGAATGACATACGGTCGTACGTTGTTTCGCAGCCCAGCAGATATTTGATTTTCGGCAATTGGGCGATACGGCATTGATCCAATTCATCCATGTACTGCATCATCAGATCTTTTGCCGGACCATATTTCAAAGTAAACATTTCTTCGACAAGTTTCCGGGTATCCACGTTGGGATCACGCAAGAGAGAATAGTAAAGATAATGGGTCATATCGCCGAATTCATAGCCGCCGCCGGTACCACAGGCACCGACACTGATCACACCGGCTTCATGAAGTTCACGGATCTCTTTTGTCATACGGCTGTAAACCTGCAAAGGATCACCGCCGCCGTAATACCAATAGGAAACATGCTTTGTGACTTTCACCCAATTCTGCAAGTTTTCAAACCGTTTGAAGATTGTTCCATCAGAAAGTTTTTCCGGCGGCACTTCCCGCAGAGAACGGTCGGAATTGAGGAATGCGGCATCACAGATAAAGTTATCGGGGAAAACCGTATTGATGGGCACACGTTCCGTCTGATCCGGTCCTTTGTAAGCAAGAGAATGTACATAAACGCCGTCCAGATTGCGTTTTTTCAATTCTCCGCAAAGTTCCAGAATGTAATCCCACAACGGACCGCCCACACTGCGATATTTCTTTTCCAATGCAATACAGGGTTTGCACCAGCAATAACGGGTATTGTGATTATCGTTGCTGCCCACCATGTAGATCCCTTTGCCTTTGGCTTCCACATAACTCAAAAATGCACGGGTCACTTCTTTACGGGCATCCGGATTGGAGAAGCACAGCTGGGCATCCGGAACACGTTTACCCCGATCATTCATAGAGAAATATTCCGGATGATCTTTGAAATGGCCTTTGATGCCTTTCGGACGCCAGCCGTAACGGGGATCCGGATCTTTCGCCGGAATAAAATACAGCAAACCATGACCGGAGATGCGGGCACCGTATTTGTAATGATAGCCCTTGATAAATTTTTCTGCAACACGGTTATCCCGGTTGCGCAAACAGAAATGAGCACTTCTTACTAAAGAATGATTGGTACGATATCCGGTGAATACCGGCTTTTTCCGGGTTTCTTTTCCCGAATAGGTGATAAGATTACTCCGGTTGACACGGTCGCCGCCATCATGGGAGAAATACCAGCGGTACCCCATATTATCTTCCACAAAATCATAAACGGCATACAAAGTCCCCAATGCGCCGCCACCGACCAGGATCAGGTCATTGCCTTTTGCTGTCACCAGAGATTCTTCATCCCGGAGACCATCCAGCAACTTTTTACCCAGTATTTTTTCAACGGCCGGAGTTCTGCCCACATGGATACGAACTGCACCATCTTTTTCTTTTCCGATCCGGAACGTGCTGCCGGTTGCCCGGTTGACAATATCGTTCAACTCTTTCACCGCGAAATCGGCGGAAAGATCATTTCCTTTGATCACGACCGTTTTTTCAAAAGGGAGAGTTAATTTTGCAGCATTGACAGCCACAGCAAACATTCCAAGTAAAAACGGCAATAATAATTTTCCGTAATTCATTTTTTTCTCCTTTAAACAATTCTGTAAAATAAAACTTATACATATTATGATACAAAAAAATAAAAAAACAATAAACAAAATATCGAAATCACATCAAAATTTGTAGATTATTTGTTATTTATTGCATCACGAGCATTGGAACATCGGAATCTTACTTCATTTTTTCACCCTTTCATGTCGTTACGATAGGTTGGTGTTTTTTATCATATATGATAATATCATCCACAGCGATCTGACCACACGGTGCATCCGAAAAAAGAAAATCCAATCCGGTACGGATCACTTTTGCATGATTCAGACCGATTACGAACGGCGGATGCGCCATTACGGAAACATCAAAGAGGAATTCATTGATCAGCACAGGAATATGTTCCGGGATACCAAACAGTGCATTGATACTGCGGTATTCCTTTACATAATTAAAATTGAACAGAAACACGGCATCACATTTATTTTTCTGAAACACAGTTTTGATCTTTTTCAGATCATACTTACTATCAAACAATGCACTTTCCGGCCGGCTGACCTGGAATACAGCACACCCGTTATCCGGCAGATTCGTAAACTTTTTATCGGTACAGAATAAAATCCGGCGGCATCCCTTCTGTTTCAGAAACTCAAATCCTTTTTGCAAAAAAACATTCCAATCCGTGTTGATAAAACAAAAGTTTGAATTATTTTCCACAACCTCTTTCGATGAGGAATGAAGCATTGCGATACGGAATCCTTTATCAATAAACAACCGGCTGATTGACCGGTACCAATGCGCACCGGTCAGCAGCAATTTGGAATTCTGCGGCAGATTCCAGAGCCGTTCAGCAAGCAAATGTTCCGGGGTATTATCATTGCTCAACGGGAGCATGGAATATTGCAGATTGCGGATATTACATTCATTGATCAAGTGCTGCATCAAAAGCAGATGGATTGCATTGTAGATATGCCAATTCTGCCTTGTGTCACAAAAAGTATGACACGGCAGAATATAATAGCAGAAATTGTCTGTTGACGGGTTCCCGACATTCAAAAAAGTACCAAGCCGGGAATATCGGGTAATCAAATGTTCCTGTTCCAAAGCACTCAATGCGGCACGGATCGTATTGCGGGAAACATTCAACTCTGCGACAAGACTGCGTTCATCGGGCAATCTCGATTTCCCCGGGTAATACCCTGAAAGAAAACGGTCCCGCAGCAAATTTGTGATTTGTTCTGTCTTCACAGGCCTTTTCATAATCCTCTCCATAATCCGGTCAAATTACAGTAAAACAGAGTGTTTCTGCTTCTTCGAGGTAATTTCAAAAGTCCGGCAAAATTTGACTGAAAAAGGATTGTTGAAGAGATGAAAATGGTAGTTTGTTCCGGCGTCGCCACCTTATGGCTATGCCGTGACAAGGCGTGGGCTATTTCCCCCGGGTCTGCGGCGGAACAAGCCTCAAACGCTCCGTTTTCAGATCTCAACAAGAGTTTTCAGGCATTTTTGAAGACTTTTGAAATTGCC
>JAFVSW010000124.1 GCA_017503545.1 Lentisphaeria bacterium
ATCAAGGAACTCTATAGCGGCAGCGATCCGTTCATTATCAGTTTTCTCCACGCCGGAAAAACTGATTGCCCGAATTGCCTGCTCCTGTGCTGCATCTCCGACATGGGTATAATATTTGTCGGCGATGTCGCTATCTGTTCCCAGAATAGAAAGTAACACCGCTTTAGGTACGCCTGCCTCGGCACAAAAACTGGCAAAACTGTGCCGCAATGAGTGAAAACCGTATTGTGTCATTTTCTTTTTTCGTCCGGGGACAGAAACTGATGGTTCCAAGCCAATCCAACGGATCACCCGCAAAACATCAATATTGACAAGGTTATTGCCTACATTTTTACCTGCTTCGTTAAGTTTGTTGTAACGTGCGGCAGATTTCGGACAGACATACTGATTGATTTGCCATGTTTTTGCAGTTTCAAGAGCTTCATACAACTCCGGGGAAATCGGAATTGAAACTTCCTTGCCGGTTTTGAACTGTTTGACATAAATGCGGCGACGTTCCATATCAATATTCTGCCACTGCATCAATACGCAATCTTTCAGCCTTTGACCGGTGAACATACCGATATGGTAAACGATCCGTATTTCTTCCTTATTCATAAGTTTGCGTGCCGGATTTTTTAATTCAGCCAAAATCTGCAACTCTTCCTGACGTGAAAAAGCCTGACGGCGGATAACGGAATCCTGCTCTTCACGAATATTACGCAGCAGATGTTTACTCTTAAATGGATTGCTTTGAGGATAATACTCTTTCAAGACATCAAATATTTTACGCAGCCGCTTAATTTTCCGGTTATGCGTATCAACAGCAAGAGCTTTTGTTTTCATCCATGACGCAAAACTCTCAACTGTATTGGGATCAACCTCGTGGATACTGACGATTCCATAAGGCAAGGTCGATATGAAAGATAAAAACTCTTCAAATGTTGTCTTATATGCAAGTTGTTCACTGACGGTGTGGGGCGTAGCTCTATCCGGATGAGTTGAGTAAATATGCCATGCTTCATCCAATGGCAGTTTTCTTTCTATTTTTTCCAGCCCTTTTGCCTGTTTGACATGAGCGGCAACCATGTCAATACTTTTGGCTTTGGTCACCGGGATCAATTCTTTTGCTTGTCGGATAGCATCTTCTTTGCTTGTTGTGTGCAAAGGAATTTCTTTCCGTATACCATTGATTTGGTAACGGAAATAGTAAGTTCCGCCGGGAGTTTTTTGTCTTACAGATCCGAATTCAAGTTTCACAGACTCAACCTTGTTTTTTGCTTTTGCCATACAAATACCTAAAATAACAGGTTATGGCTGATTATAGCACAATAATGGGCATTTTGCAACCCCAAGTGGGGAAAAGTGGGGATATTTTGTTAAAATTTGAGCATAAAAATGGCGGAGAGAGAGGGATTCGAACCCCCGGAGGCTTTCACCTCTTCGGTTTTCAAGACCGACGCCTTAAACCACTCGACCATCTCTCCGCAGAAAAATAACGATAAAAAAACCTGTGTTGATACACAGGTTATAATTTCATATGGTGCTCAGAAGAAGACTCGAACTTCCACCCCTCGCGGGACTAGCACCTCAAGCTAGCGCGTCTGCCATTCCGCCATCTGAGCATGTTATCAAGATTATCTCTTTCAAACAATGCTTAATGTACACCATTTTTTTTAAATTGCAAGTCAAAAATGAAAAAAATATCAAAAATTTATTTCCGGAATTGCAAAAATCCTATTTGTAAAGGATTTTTTTTCATGCTATATTAATAGAATGCAGTAATTATAAACTATAATCAACAGAGAGTTTTTTTGCCTATGAAAATCCGACAAAGTGAGTTCCTTTCTCATGATGGTTCCATTTTAGATGTATTGAAAGTTGCTTTACCGCTGATCCTTTCCACATCCTGTCATGCCGTCAATATGTTTTTTGACCGTTTGATGTTGACCCGTTATTCGCAGCCGGCCGCCGCAGCCGCCATGACCAGCGGATTGACCAGTTTTACCATTCAATGTTTTTTTGTCGGGGCTGTAGGATATTGCGGAACATTTGTTGCTCAATATTCCGGCGCGAATAAACCGGCTCGCGTGGGGACCGCCGTCTGGCAGGGGATTTTTATGGCGATATTGGGTGGAATATTCATGGCGACAACATGTATTTGGGCACCTTATCTGTTTCAATCATTCGGTCATACCCCGGCGGTTACGGAGCAGGAAATCATTTATTATCGTTTTCTTGCGATCGGGGCAATCGTATTTCTGCTTCAGCAGGCGTTATCGTGTTTCTGGAGTGGGCGCGGTAAGACGACGACCGTTTTGATTGTTTCGATTTGTGTGACATTGCTTAATCTGCCGTTGAATTACATGTTTATTTACGGGAAATGGGGGATTCCGGAATGGGGGACTGCGGGAGCTGCAGTCGCGACTGTGCTTGCTGCGTTGGGCGGTGTGATTTTTTATGCTTGTGGCTTTTTCCTGTTGAAAAGTTCCCGGCGTCATTTCAAAACGTTATCGAATATATTTGACTGGGCGATGTTCAAGCGTTTGTTGCGTTTCGGATCACCCAACGGGATTCAATTATTTGTTGACCTTGCGGCATTCAATGTGTTTGTGATTCTGGTTTCCATGTATGGTGTTCATGAACAGGAGGCATGCAGTATTGTTTTCGGGATCAATAACCTGGCATTCTGTCCCATCATGGGGATCGGGATGACGACTTCGATTCTGGTTGGGCAATGTATCGGTGCGCAGGATATTCATCATGCAAAGAAATCGGTCCGCAGTGCGCGGAATCTGATGATCATTTACATGCTTGCCATGTCTGTATTATTTACGGTATTTTCTCATGTTGTTTTAGCACCGTTTGTCCGTGCCGGAGATATGGCGCAGTTGGAAGTGATGCGACTTGCCAAGATCATGCTGTATTTTGTTGCGGCATATCTGATTGGTGACGGTTTGGTGTTGGTATACAGTAATGCTATCCGCGGGGCAGGGGACACCAAATTTATGATGTGGTTGACCGGGATTTTGTGCTGGGGCGGATTTGCTTTGCCCTGTTTTATTTTCTGGTTTTTCGGTTTCCCCGTATGGTATTTGTGGGGAACGCTGACGGTTTATGTGCTGCTGTTCGGTTTGGTATGCTATCTTCGTTATCGCGGCGGAAAGTGGACCCGAATGAGTGTGATCGAACCGGAAGCATTGGAAGAAGACTGATTTTTACAAAAATTCTTGCCGGAATTGCTTTTATTGGAAAAAATAAAAGCAATTCCGACTTTTTATTTAGAACTTAAATGACTTTACATGCAAATAAAATAAAGACGATGATTGCCAGAACGATCCGGTAATAACCGAACGGTTTGAAGTCATGTTTCCGGATAAATTTCATAAAGAACGCAATGACCGCCCATGCAACGAAAAATGCGGTTACAAAACCGATTGCCAGTGCGATCCATTCTGTTCCGCTGACTTTTGCTCCATGTTTGAGCAGACTGTAAGCGGAAGCCGCCATCATTGTGGGGATTGCCAGAAAGAATGAAAATTTTGCGGCAAGCGGGCGTGAGCATCCGAAGAACATACCGCCGACAATTGTTGCAGCCGACCGTGAAACGCCTGGGATCATGGCAATACATTGACAGCACCCGATTCCGAACGCCCGCCACCAGGAAAGTTCTGCGATTTCCTGTTTGACGGAACCTTTTTTTTCTGCGGAATCGGCAGCGATAAGGAAAATCCCGCCCAGTAATAATGTGACAGCCACGGTAATGGCGTTGTATAATTTTTCCTGGATCAGACTGCCGAGCAATGCGCCGACAATGAGAGCGGGGATCACGGCAACACCGACTTTCAGCCACAACATGAACCATGTTTTGAGGTCATCTTTGCGGAGAGAGGCGGGGAAAATCTTTTTTGCGAAATAGACGATTACGGAGAGGATCGACCCTAATTGCACAACAACTTCAAACAAATCGCTGAATGGTTTTCCCATTGCAAGAAAATGATCGAAAAGGATCATATGACCGGTACTGCTGATGGGGAGGAATTCGGTCAAGCCCTGCACAATCCCCTGGAGGAATGCTTTCCAAAATAACGGATCCATGTAGTTGCCTTTCTGCGCTTAAATCCCGCCGACGAAAATGCCTTTGAGGTTCATGCGGAGGGCTTCCGGTTCTGCAGATGCTTCCAGACCGACTTCTTCGGAAATTTCCCCGTTATTGATACGCTGGAGGAGGGAGGCATTGAATGTGATCATGCCGTCTTCTTTCCCGGCTTTGATCGCATCGCCGAGTTTGTCCAGTTCATTTTCGCGGATATATTTTTCGATCACGGGGGTATTGATCATAATTTCATTTGCCGGGATAACGCCGCCGCCAAGTGCTTTGGGAAGGAGGCGTTGTGCGATGGTGGCACGGAGGTTGATTGCCAACGCTTCACGGATGGAATCCTGTTCGATCTTCGGATAAAAGTCAAGAATACGGTTAATTGCCTGGGATGCGTTTGTGGCGTGGAGTGTAGTGATAACCAGGTGACCGGTGTCGGCGGCCTGCAATGCGGATTCAAAACTTTCTCTGTCGCGCATTTCCCGACCATGATAATATCGGGGTCCTGACGGAGCGCATGGGTCAATGCGCTCTGGAAACTGCTTGTATCGAGTCCGACTTCGCGCTGTTCAAACATGCACATTTCATCTTTGAATTCATATTCGATCGGGTCTTCGATTGTGATTACGTGCATGGGGAATTTCTGATTTACATGCTGAAGCATGGCGGCGAGAGTTGTGGATTTACCGGAACCGGTGGTACCGCAAATGATAATGATGCCGCGTTTTGCTTCTGCAATGTTTTTCAGGACCGGGGGCAGGGAAAGTTCGTCGAGAGACATGATTTTGCTTTTGACATGGCGCATGGTCATGGCGTGCAGAGCGCGCTGTTTATGGATATTTACGCGGAATCTGCCGATATTTTCCGGCGCATAAGACAGGTCTGCGTCACCGGTTTCTGCATATGTTTTTTTCTGTTCCGGAGTCATCATGGCGTTTAGAATATCTTCCATAAATTCGTGACTTGGCACGAAATCGACGGGGACGAGACTGCCGGCGATACGCAGGGATACTCCAGCCCCTTCTTTGATATGCAAGTCAGATGCTTTATTTTCGACCCCCTGCGCAAGGATTTGCAAAAAAATGTCAAGATTTTGATTCATGTATTTCTCTCCTCATATTGTAATTTTATGTATTATAACATATCACCGGATATTAAAAAATCAATATATATTTGTATGAAAAGCGTCAAAAGTGCGGAAAAAAGGTGATAAAGGAGAAAAAAAACTTAAAAAAAACAAATTTCAGCTTGAAATTTCAGAAAATACGGCTTAAGTTTCAGACATGATGATGTAAAAGCAGAAATGGAGTTGGAATTATGAAAAGAAGTATTCTTGATCTTCTTGCATTGCAGGAAGTGGATTTGCGCCTCAGAGAATTGGAAAAACGCTATAAAAGCCTCCCCGCGGAACGTGCGGAGCTGGTAGCCGAATTTGAAGTGGTTCGTACCGCATTGGCAAAAGCGGAAAATATTGTAAAGAAACTGGAATTGCAGATTAAATCCCTGGAAGGGGAAACTGCGGCGAAAAAAGCGCATTTACAGGAAGTCCGTGTGCAGTCCGGCACGGTGAAAAAGGTTTCTGATTACAATAATGTGATGAATGAGATAGCAGTGACAGAAAAAGCGATTTCCGATTTGGAAGAACAGACGCTTCTTGCGATGGATAATCTGGAAAAGGCGAATATCCATCTGGAAAAAGCGAACCGTCATTACCGTGCGACCGGAAGAACGGTGAAGAAAGAGGTATTGGAACTGGATGCCTTGAAAGAGACGATTCTGAAGGAAGTGACAGCGAAATCAATTGAATCCAAACAATTGGAAAAGAAAGTGGCGCAAAGTACGTTGGAAAATTATAAAATCCTTCTTGCATCGGGGAAAGGTGTTCCTGTGGGGAAAGTACAGGGCGGTTCCTGTTCCAATTGCAGTCTCGGTTTGCCGCCGATGACTCTGAACGAAGCGAAAAAAGGCAATCTTGTCCATTGCGATAACTGTTCCTGTTTGCTGTATGATCCGGAGCCGAATGAATAAAAATTAATCCAGTCTGTGCAATAAAAAAACACGTTTCAACTGTTGAAACGTGTTTTTTTGTATCCGGAACGGAGAACGATCAGACGCGGGATGCTTTCTTGATCGTGATGGTATCGACCGGAACATCATCGTGATAACCATGACTGGTGGTATCGACGACTTCGATTTTATGGACGACATCCATACCATCGATGACTTTACCGAAAACGCAATATCCGAATCCGCGCGGCGTGTCGTTCTGATGATCCAGGAACGTATTATCCGCGACGTTGATAAAGAATTGAGCGGTTGCGCTGTCAACGACAGATGTACGAGCCATAGCAATGGTGCCGGTCAGGTTTGAGAGTCCGTTGGCGGCTTCATTCTTGATCGGTTCATGTACCGGCATTTCAAAGAGGTCGAAATCCATACCGCCGCCCTGGATCATGAAACCCTGAATGACGCGATGGAAAATGGTTCCGTCATAATGTCTTTCATCCACATAACGGAGGAAATTTTTTACAGTGATGGGAGCTTCTTCATCGAAAAGTTCCAATGTAATATTTCCCATGGATGTTTCCAGACAAACTTTTGTACCCATAACGTATTACTTTCTTTGCTGTTGTGAGTTCAGGATCATGCGAGGCTGTTGAGCCAGTCGGCGACAGCCTGAGCAGAACCGGTACCGCCTTGAGCTTTGATTTCGCTTTCGTATACTTCACAGACCATTGCGGTCAATTCTTCCGGTTCGATATTTTTACCGATGATTTCGCTGATGACTTTACGGAGATCATTTTTTGAGAAATCATAACGTTCTGCGTTGACCAGTTCCGTGATCACATTAGCGGTTTCGGCAGCGCCGATTTTCCCGCGGAATTCATCATCACTCATCATACGGACACAAAATGCTTTTGCGCTTTCAATAGACATAGTTCATTTTCCTTTCATTTTATACAGGTCTACATGTTCATACATTAGCACGGGGACGGAGAAATGCAAACGTTATGCAGAACATTTTTTAAACTTTCTTATTGCATATGCTCTTGAAGTTTCAGAAACACGTGCTATTTTACAGATAAACAACCAGAAAACATAAGAAAGGATATCCCTATGAAAACAGTAAAAGTGCAACAGTTGACTGCCGAAAGTTTCAAAAAATATGGAACTTATGCCGCATTGATCAATCCGGATTCTGAATCCACCGGACCGAAAGATGCCACCATTTGTTTTTATCGTGACATGGTTCAGCAGGAATTGTTTGGTGTCAATCCCAGTTTTTCCACCTGCCGTATGAAGAAACGCCCGTTGGTGATCGATGCCGGGGAATATCATAACCATACCTGCGAAGTTTGTATGCCGCTGACCGGTGATTCTCTGGTTTGGGTTGCTCCTGCCGACTGTTCCGATCATGTTCCCACCGATAAGATCGAAGTCTTCTTTGTGCCCCGCGGTACAATTCTGAATGTCCGCCCGGGTGTGTGGCATCATGCCGCATTCGCATTGGATGATGTTCTTGATGTGATGATCGTTCTGCCGGAAAGAGCATACATCAACGACTGTGTCTGTCTTTCCATTCCGGAAGCAGATCAGGTGCAGATCGAATATTGATCATTGTTTTTCAGTAAACAGAATGTGATATGAAAATACACCCTTGCAACACCATCTTTTATATGGGGCGTGAGGGTGTATTTTAATTTCAAAATCGTATATGAAGGTGTTATTATGGCTTGGGTACATGAGTTGAATTCTTCTGACGGTTTATATCAGGCAGAAGAAAATTTTTATTATCGGGAACAGGGGATGGAAGAAACGGTTCTGCATATTTACCGTCCCGTAAAATGCAATGGCAAAGCACCAGCCATCGTCTGGTTCCATGGCGGCGGGTTGACCAATGAAGATCAGCCGGAATTTCCGATGTCATTCCGGGATGGCAAATATGTGATGATCCTGGTGCGTTACCGGCTTTGTCCCTCCGTTACCCCGCAGGATGTGATTGATGATGCTGCAAAAGCGGTGGCGGAAGTATTTCTTCATGCGGAAGAATGGGGAATCGATCCCCGTGCGATTTCGGTCGGCGGCATGTCTGCCGGCGGTTATCTCAGCGCACTTGTCGGCATGAATCCGGCATTGCTGGGCAAATACGGAGTGGATCATAAAAAGATTCTCACACTGCTCCTTGCCAGCGGTCAGATGACCACACATTTTCATGTAAAACATGTGTTGAATTACGGTGCAAGAGAGCCGCTTCCGGTGATTGATGAATATGCACCGTTGTTTTACGTTTCCAAAGATCTTCCGCCGATTTTGTGTGCGACGGGGGCTCCGGGGCTGGATTTGCCGGCAAGACCGGAAGAAAATCAATTTTTTGCCGCTTCTCTGCGTGCAGTCGGGCATATGGATGTGGAATGTTACACGTTCCAGGATATCCCCCACTGTGTGATGGTTGTGGATTGTTCTGCTCCTTACATGTACCGGTTTGCAGAAAAATATTTGGCAAAACTTTCTGAATAAAGGAAAATAATCATGAAATTACGCGTAATGACTTATAATTTACAGTCCGGAATGAATGCAGAATACCAGCCCGATCACCCGGCACAATGTCAGGTGATCGCAACGGAAAAACCTGACATTCTCGGTTGTGAAGAAGTTGCCGTTTACCGGAGAATGAAACCGGATCTGAATATGGTGACCGTTATGGCGGAAACACTGAAAATGAACAGTGGTTTTGCGAAAGCGATCGACCTGCCGGCAGAAGGGCCCAACTCCGAATACGGGGTTGCCGCATTCAGTAAATACCCCATGGATTTTGTGGATAAAGCATTTCTTCCGTCTGCGGCAGAAGCCCGTGTGTTCGGAGTTTTCCGTATTCATGGTGAAAAAGATTTTTACTTTGTCGTAACGCATTTTCTGTATAATGGCGAATGTGAGGGGGATGAAGAAAAACGTGTGGAATCGGTGAAAACGATTGAAAAATATCTGGCAGATCATAATTATTATCCTGCCATTTTGGTTGGCGACTTGAATGCGTCTCCTGATTCACCTTCCATTCAATATCTTCATGAAGTCGCAGATGTCTGGAATGATGCGGATAAAGAAACAAAAACGTGTTACAGCAGTAAGCAAGGCTGGGTACAGATTGATTATATTGCTTCCTTCCCCAAAGGTGCTGTCTCTTTGGATAAGTTTTATTTCGGGGAAAACAATACGGCATCCGATCATCGTCCAGTCATTGCCGATCTGATTTTGTGATACCCTCTTTTTTTAAAAAGATTAAGCCCGCAGTCCGCGTTTTATATCGCGCTTGCTGCGGGCTTTTTTTGGTATGCGCGGCACGCGCATTGACTAGTCGATGAAAGATCGATACAGGCTTGTCAGTAGGAACTGTTAGCGAAAGTCAAGGGTGTCCATCGTGAGGTGGAATCTGAAAGAAGACAGTAGCAAAATCCCGGTC
>JAFVSW010000125.1 GCA_017503545.1 Lentisphaeria bacterium
ATCCGGCAGTCGCCTCAAGAATAAAATTGATCGGGAACCTCAATATTGCCGAAAGCCGCTTGCCGCAGGATGGCAGAACTAATTTCCAACTTGGTTCATACGATATTGATATCCGTATTTCCACTATTCCGGTGATGAATGGCGAAAGTATCGTGATGCGTTTGCTGCGTAAAGACTCAATGCGATTTGATCTTTCAGAACTTGGAATGAGCAGTGAAATGAAATCCAAGTTTGAAACTTTGATCGAAATTCCGCACGGTATAATTCTGGTTGTAGGTCCAACCGGTTCCGGTAAAACGACAACGCTTTATTCTGTTATGAACCGTTTGAATAATGCGGAGCGTAAAATCATTACCGTTGAAGACCCGGTAGAATACCAGTTGCCGGGATTAAGTCAGATGCAGATCAATCATAAAATCGGGTTGAATTTTGCGTCTGGGTTGCGGCATATCGTCCGTCAGGACCCGGATGTGATTCTGGTTGGAGAGATCCGCGATAAAGAAACTGCCGAAATTGCCATCAATGCAGCATTGACCGGACACTTGGTTTTAAGTACCTTGCATACCAATGATGCAGTCGGAGCAATTACCCGATTGCAGGATATGGGAGTAGAAAGTTTTCTGATTTCATCTGTTTTTTGCGGAGTTCTATCACAGCGTTTGGCAAGAAAAGTATGTAAAGTTTGTGATGGCTCCGGTAAAAAAGATGGAATAAAATGTAAACATTGTAATAGCAGCGGTTTCAAGGGACGAACCGGAGTTTATGAATTGCTGCTTATTGATGATGAGTTGCGTGATGCGATCAACAATCGTCTCTCCGGCACACAACTGCTGGATATTGCCGTAAAAAATGGAATGGTGCCATTGTTGGATGATGGTCTTGCCAAAGTTGAACAGAAGATTACCACAAAAGCTGAAATCCTCCGGATTGCGGCGGGAGTACAGTAATTATGGCGAAATTCCGTTATCTGGCTGCCGATCGTACCGGCAAACAAAAAGAAGTGGAAATAGAAGCTCAGGACGCTGCGTCTTCCCTGCGGATGCTGCGGAAGATGGGATGCGTTCTCATAAAAGAAGTCGAGCGGAAAGAAAAGACCTCTCTCTTTGCCAGATTTTCGCCCAAACATAAATTTGATGTTAAAAATTTTGCAGATCGTCTGAATCCATTGCTGGAAGCCAATATCCCACTGGAACAATCTCTGGGAATCATTGAGGACGGATATAAAAATCCGGATGATATTGAAGTTGTCCGGCATTTAAGAAAAGGTCTGCATGAAGGGAAACGCTTTTCGACTCTTCTTCGGGAAATGGATGATGTATTTCCGCCCTTGTTCTCAAGTTTAATTGAAGTCGGGGAAGAGTCCGGATGTCTGCCGGAAGTTACCAAAGAGTTGCGGAGATTCTTAAAAGAAAGCAAAGATTTCCGTAACTTTGTTTTAACAAGTTCCATTTATCCTGCGATCGTGATTTCTGTAACGCTTGGGGTTCTGGTACTGCTCTTTACCGTATTTGTTCCCCGGTTTGCCAAGATTTTTGATGAACTGGGGCGGCAAATGCCTTTGTTGACCAGAACGATGTTGAATATCGGCAATGTGTTTCAAGCCGTATGGTGGTTATGGCCTATCGTGATTATCGGTATTATCTGGGGCGTAAAAAAGTACCGCAATCACCACTGGTTCCGGATGTGGAAATCAAAAACGGCATTGAAATTGCCAATCGTAAGCGGTATTGTTGTGTCTATTGAAGTCAGCCGTTTCATCCGTACATTATCAATAATGCTGAAAAATCATGTAAAACTGTTGACTGCGGTAACGGTATCCAAAAAGATTTTCAATAATTTGCTCATCGCTAAAGATTTTGACTCCATTGAAAGCGAATTGTATAAAGGTGATAAACTCTCCCACATCTTGAAAGATAGCCTTTATATGCCGCAAGGCAGTGTGGCTATGTTGCGTATTGCCGAAGAATCCGGAGATTTGGGGGAAATGCTGGAGAGAATCGCTCAGGAATCAGAAGAGGAGACCCGGGTAAAAGTAAAACGCCTGCTTGCGTTTCTGGAACCGGTGATCATTATGGTTCTTGCA
>JAFVSW010000126.1 GCA_017503545.1 Lentisphaeria bacterium
AAGACCGGCATTGACGGATATGGCGTTCCGATACGGAATGACATATTCGTTAATGCGATGATTTCCCGGATATATCATTGCCTCCACGATGAATCCAGTTCCTGCGGAACATCTTCAACGCGGAGGCTGTCATGGGACAATATTATTCAATGTCTTATCCCAGGGTTACGCTGCGCTTCACCCTGGGCTGTCTGACTCTTGCCGCCCCGTCGGGGCTTGTCTATCGGCAAATCCAGGTTTGTCTGGACGTTAAGGTTTATGCTTATTTTACGTGTAAAACAGGTCGATTCTACATTCTGTATTTGTTTGTTATATATTTTTGAGCATAATTGCGGTACAAACCGTCGAAGAACCGATTTTTTTGTTGTCAAAAATATGGACATTGAAATGGAATAAAAAAAACGGTTTGTCCCATTTGTTTTATTTTTTGTCCCATTTATTTTTATTTTTTGCCAGTGCCACTATTGTTTTTCAGGATTATCCGACTATATTTTTTGATAAAAGCAGTATTTATATCATTGTTGTAAAACGTGAAGAATTTGCGGTTTAGCAGGATATAAGTATTGAGATTTTGATGTGTGTGGTACCTCCTCATTTCATCGGAAAACATAAACAAGTTAATTCGTGAAGGAACTGAAAAAAACGATATTTATCGTGACAGGGCGGAACTGTTATTATTTAACATAACTTATTTATCATTTTGCGTAACTTTTTTGCCCGGACCGAATTTGACATCCATATAATGATGGGGTAAAGTATTGCAAACATAGCAGAATGTTATGTTATTCAAACAGTTGAATAAATAGAAGGAGTTTTAGAAACTATGGCAGATCATAATGAAATTCATCCGGTGCTTATGCCGGCGGCAATCAGACGCCCCATCAATCCAGATGAATATCCATCAAACCGGAAATGGCAGGGGATCCCTTCCATTGTTGCGCTGCCTGGTGGAAAAGGGCTTGTCGCTGTCTGGTATACCGGCGGAACAACGGAAGGCCCGAACAATTATTGTGCTATTGCATACAGTGCCGACGGTGGAAAAACATGGAACGATCCCTGGTTTGTGATCCGTCATCCATATGGTGCGGCGCGCTGTTTTGATCCGAATCTCTGGATCGCACCGGATGGAACTCTGTGGGTGATCTGGAATCAGAGTTGGAGTATACGGAACGGTCATACCTTTGACGGGCGCGGCGGTGTCTGGGCGGCATCCTGTAAAAATCCGGAAAGTGATGATCCGCAATGGAGTACACCTGTCCGGATTGCGAACGGGGTCCAGATGAACAAGCCCCTTGTGCTTTCCAACGGCGAATGGGCATTCCCCACGGCAATGTGGAATGATCTGGTCGAATATGGTGCGGATATGGTTATTTCTGAATTGCGCCATGAAATCGGTTCCAATATCACCGTTTCAGCGGATGGCGGAAAGACCTTTGAATTGCGCGGCAGTGCGGATATCCCGGAACGTTGTTTTGATGAACACATGATTGTGGAAAAGAAAGATCATACGCTCTGGCTTCTTGCCCGGACCGATTACGGAATCGGGGAAAGTTTTTCTTCCGATATGGGGAAAACCTGGTCCGCCGGGCAGAAAACAACGATTTCTTCTCCCAATTCCCGCTTCTATATCGGCAGATTGGCTTCCGGAAATCTGCTGCTGATCCGGAATGTGGATGACAGCGGATTGGATTACAAAGAACATCCATGGCGTCCCCGGATAAAAATGACGGCGCAGATTTCCCGCGATGATGGAAAGACGTGGGAAGGCGGTTTGCTGCTGGATGGACGTGATAGTTCTTATCCCGATGCTGCGCAGGATGATAATGGAACGATCTGGGCAGTCTATGATTACCAGCGCGGGAAAGGCGGTCATGTTTATCTCGCTAAATTCACAGAAGAGGATGTGCTTGCCGGAAAACTGGTGAATGAAACATCCTTCCTGAAACAGTTGATTTCTTCCTGTCCCTGGGTGGAAAAAGATCCCAATGAGATCCATTTGACCGAATTTGAAAAGAAAATTCATGCGGATGAAGCGTTTACTCTGATTCCGCCGCAGATTCTCCCGGTGACCGATCCCTCCTTCTACCCGGAAAACGGCAATTTCGTACAAAGCGGCGGATTTGACCGGACAAGGAATGGGCGACTGTGGTTGACCTGGACTGGCGGCGGTGACAACGAACACGCATTTCTGTTGTGTGCATACAGTGACGATGAAGGCAAGTCCTGGACACATCCGTTGTATATGATTCCCAACACG
>JAFVSW010000127.1 GCA_017503545.1 Lentisphaeria bacterium
AAAATCACTTTTTCAAAAATCAATTATCCTCTATTCAAATATGACGGAAACACCCGTTTTTTGAAAAATTATAGGGTATCTGTGTATTTTTTTGATTTTTTTTCTGAAAAAATTTGCCTTTTATCAAAACGAGGTTATATTAACAGCATTGTACTTTTGTATTAACAATTTAGTAGAAAGACAAGAACAATGGGCAATTTGAGAAAAAAACGTCGTCGCAAAATCGCACAGCATAAACGCAAAAAAATGCTGAAGGCGATGCGTCATAAGAACAAATAAGTTCACCGCTGCGTTTTACGCAGTTGTGTATTTATTTCTTTCTTATTTCCCGTTCCCGGTTAGATCCGGGAACGGCGTATTTTCATTTCTGAGGTTGCCATAGAAATGTATGGCTTTGTACGGAGTGGCAAACGAATGAATTTGATAGTACAGAATTTTAAGCGGCTCTTATCCGGTGTTGTCATCGGGAGTGCTTTTTTTTGTGCTTGGACGCAGGATTTGACCGCTGATACATTTCCCACTGTACCCCGTGAACTTTCTTCCGCCGGATTATCACCCGCAGAACAGAAAAAGATTGATAATCTCCTGGATTTCAGTAAAAATTTTTCTATCCGGATGCTGCAACCCGGAAAAGCAACGCCAACTGATCTGCAAACGTTGTTCCGATTGCTCAAGAACGATCCGGGATCGATGCAGTTGAATTTGTTGTGTCAGAAACAGATCGGGAAATTGGCACCGGCGATGCGTCAGACCGCGGAGAAACAATATTTGCAATTGGCAGAGGATTTTCCCAATGCCTGGATCATGCAGACTTTTGCGGCAGAAATTCTGATCCGGAATAATAAAACGGTTCAGACTGGTATTACAAAATTATTCCGTGTATTTCAGCATGTTTACCTGCAGAAAGATGCCGTTTTGCCACTTGATCCGAAGGAAACGGAAACGTTCGGACAGAATTTACTCAGCCGTCTTGTGCTGTTGACTTTCATTCATAAAAGAGAAGATGAATACTGTTCCATCAGCCGTTTTTTGCGAAAACATCCGGATTGCCGGAAAATTAATTTACTTACGGATTGGCTGTTGACATCTTCCGGCAGACGGGAAGAGACAGGCCCTTTGCTGGTTTTACCGGGTGGTGGTGCAATTCCCGGCAAGGCGTTGACTGCTTTGCAGGATTTTTATATTTGTCAGCAGGAGATTCTGCAGCAGACAGCAAAAGGGAATTTGCCTGTATTTCACCGGTGTAAAATCCTGCTGAATGTTTTTACCCGTCAGAAACGGACCGCAGAATTGGAACAGGCGCTTCATTCCTATTTGAAAAACACAAAAAAAGAACATCTGAAAGCCTATATTCTGCTTGGCGATTTGGTTGCCGGTACATCCAAAAGTGATTTACAGAAAAAAGCATCGTTATATCAGAAAGCGATGGATTGTGGTTTGACGGTCCGGGATCGCCGTGTTTGGCTGCTCGCCGGAATGTATCTTGAACTTCAGGAATTGAATAAAGCGGAAAAGCTTTTGGCTTTGATCAGTAAAAAAGCACCGCAGGTCAATACGTTGTTTCATTACATTACACTTTACAATGCCAAAAAACAATACAAGCAGGCATTGAAAAAGATCAAGCAGATCCGGGATCCGTTTTTACGCTATCAGCATGAGACCTTTACCCGCAGTTTTATGGGGGATGACCGGGGTGCATTGAAAGCTGCGGATAAAGTCTGGGCGATTGCGGCGCGTAAAAAATACAAATTCCGCAATAATGCGTTTCTTTATTTAACAGTCAATCTTGCGGAAAAATGTGGTGATATCGGGAAAGTGAAAGCCTATTTGGAATCGGCAATCAAACGTAATCCCGGTGATATGGATTTGAAAAATACTCTTGCGTATATTCTGGCGGATCATAATACGGACTTGGAAAAAGCCTATTCACTGTTGAAGGAAGTGGTTGCAGCAAAACCGGATGTCGGTGCATATCTGGACAGTATGGCATGGGTTTTGTATCGGATGAAACGATATCAGGAAGCAAAAGATTATATTCTTTCTGCAATGAAATATCATAAAGACCGCGTGATATTGGATCATGCCGGCGATATTTTTTATGCCCTTGGCGATTATAAATCTGCGGCAGCATATTGGCGTCAGGCGTTGCAAGTGAATGGGGAAGTTGCTCCGGCGGTTATTCAGAAGAAACTCAAACAGCTGAATATGCAAAAGGGGGGAAAATGAAGAAAAAATCCGCATATAAAAAGCATTTACCGACAATGCGTTTTTTGTTTTATACTTTGTTTGCAATTACGATATTGTGGTTTTTTCAATCCGATTTCTTTGTTGCACGTATTGTTTTGCCTTTGACTGCCAATTATTACGGCTGCACTCTTACGGTATCCAGGGCAGGGTATAATTTTCTTACAAATAATATATTATTTGCAGATGAACTTGTGTTGACGGGGGACAATGGCAATGAATTAACGGTCAAACGAGCGGAAATACGGTTATCTTTTTTCCGTCTGCTTCGCGGCTGTTTGCATATTAAAGATGCAACGTTGCGTGACATTAATGTAAAGATCATTACGTTCCCGGAAGGTGGGGACAATGAAACTTCTTTTGATCCGGATCGTTTTCATATCGGTGCGGTTCACATGAGTAAAATAACGATTACGCACGGTTCCCGGGAATTGTATATCCAGCAACTGCAATCTTCCGGTACATTTGAAAATGTGCAGAATACATTATACGGGAATGGAACTTTCTCCAATGGCAAACATTGCAGATTGCCGATTAATTTTTCCTTGCAATGGAATCGGAAATATCATCAATGGCTGAATGAATTTACCGGTGATCTGGAGATTCTTCCCGGAACCGGCGTGATTTTCAACCGGAATCTTGCCGATTTGCATTTCCGTATCCTCTTTTCCGGTAACACGGATTCCAAGAACAAGATCCACTGGCGTACCACGCTGGAATGTGAAGGCCTTGGTCCTGCAAAAGATGTTTTGAGCCGGACATACGGAACTTATGATCCTGTGACAGGGAAAGGTGCTTTCCGCGGCGAGATGAAAGGTCATTTCTCGGAAGCCGAATTACGCAAAGGTTTGGGTATATTTGCCGGAAGCAAAGAAGTGCCGGTTCCGGAAAATCTTACCTTGCAACAGTTCACAGGAAAATTCAATTTTGACAGAAATACATTTTTCTGGAATTGCGATTTGACAGCTTCTATCGACCGGTTGTGGTTTGAAGGAAAAGAGTATTTGCCGTCCACCAAATTGAATTTTTCCAATACAGGCAGTTTTGCGTTCCGTGAAGCAAAGATCCATATGGCAAAATTGAAGATGGAGTTTTTGACCGATCAGTCTTCTTTTACCGTAAAAAATCAGGGTGCTTTCCTTTTCTTTTTTGATCAGAACGGGTGGCATGTGGATGCCAATAATTCCAAGCTGGTGACAGATATCCATAATATTCCGGCTGCCCTTGTCGATGTTTGGATCCCGGTCAAATTTACTGCCGGTGTTATCAATGGACAATACAGTTTGACTGCGGACAGTCAACTGCAGCGACTGAAGGGTATGTTGTCTTTGTCCGGGCAAGATCTTGCTGTATCCATGACGAATGAGCCTTTTGTAGCTCCCTTTGATTTTGTCATAAAAATGGATTTGGAAAGTAGGGGTTTGGATCGGATCCGTTCTCTTTCTGTAAAACATTGCACCGTTAATATGAAAGATAAAAAGAAGCGGAAACTTCTTCAGGCGGATTTGAGCGGGACCTGGTATTTCAAGAAACATCTTCTGGACTTGAATGGGGATATGAAAATTTTTTCTTATGCTGCAACAGAAGTTGTTTACGATCCTTTTGTGAAAAAATTTCATGATTATCTGGCAAAACATAATTACAAGGATATTGTGAATCGTTCCAAAATTCGCATCCGCATGAATCTTGCACCGGAAGTGCAAAACGAACAGCTTGCATTTCAGTTTGATACCATTTTCAACAGTTTTATTTTTCTGGGGAAACAATATAAAAATAATCCATTGAATCTTTCCATCCACGGGAAAAGTTCGTTCCTGAAAGATACGGTAACTGTTCAATTTCCCCATGTCCGCCTTTATTCCAAAGATCTGGTGGATATTTCAGCAGACGGGCAGTGCAGTTTTCCTGACTGCATGGCAAAAATTCAAGTGAAATTGAACCGTTTTACTCCGGAATTCTGGAACCGGCTTGCTAAAATTACGGAATGGGAATTGGATCATATGAAATATAAGTCCCTGACCGGATACCTGAATTTTACGCTTTCCGGAGAGGCAGAGACTATCCGCTTTCATAAAGGAGCGTTGAATGCGATTCCCGTAGAGGGCGCAAGCATGAGCATGGTTTTGGATCGGGAACTCTTTACCACTTGGAAAGATCTGCCAAAAATTGAAATCCCCATGACTTTTACCATGAAAAATCTGCCTATGAATTGGTGGAATTGTCTTTTGCCTCATGGTACATCATTCCGTTTTCTTTCCGGGATCGCGAACGCAAAAGCCGAAGTGACTGCAAAAAATTGCGGAGAAAATGTTTATTTCCGCATCGATTCCATGGTAAAAGATGCCTCCTTTGGTGCCTCCGGAACCATTTGGGAGGCAGGTGATTGCAAGATCAACGGGAATTTCCTGTTCCCCGATTATTGCCGTGATATTGAATTCCATGCACTGAAACTGACCGGATATCATGATAAGAAAGAGTATGTTTCGTTCCTGACGGATGGTTTTGCGGGGATGGAATCAGACCGGGAAACCGCTCTCCGTTTTACGATTCAGAAATCAACGCCGCGTTTTCTTCAATTGTTAAGCAGCAGTTTCCCGGAAACAAAACAATTTGATATTACAGGCCGTTTCACTTACGATGCTGACGCCTCCTATGATAAAAACCGTTTTACCTGGGATTTGGCTTTCCGCAAGCTCCAATTCCGGAAAGCAGAGACATATCCTGATCTGGTGCCGCTTAATGGTTCTCTGAAAATGGAAATGCTGGCTTTGCCTGATACCATTACTTTCCAGAATATTGCGCTGTTTATGAAAGATCAGAAAAATACTCCGTATTTTGATTTGTTCGGATATTCTGTTCCGGAACAGAATGGGGCAATCCCGGGGATTTCTTATGAATTTAAATCCAATGCTTTGGATTTGAAATACCTGTTTCGCCTGTTGTCTGAGCAGACGGATACGCCACCCACCACAGACACGGCTGTCATAATCCCTCCGGAGGAACAGAATAAAGCCAATACTGCCATGCTCCACGCATTTATCCGTAGGATGAAAAATAAACGGTTCGGTTTCGATTTGAAAAACATGCGGTTTACTGACCATCTTAATATGACATTGCGGGGAAGTGCCGGTTTTACGGAAAATGGTATCAAAACAAATACAGTACGTTGGGATATCAACCCGAAGGGGGAAACGGAATTGTATGCCAATATCTCTATTCCGGATGATGGAATTGCGGTTTATGATGGAAAAATCACCTTGCGCAATGTTTCCCTGGTTCCATTTTTTGATGCTTATGCGGAATATAATGGTAAAAAAGCCGAATCACTCAATAGTTTCCGCGGCGAAATCTGTGATGCCGATTTGCGTTTTTCCGGAAAAGGACTTTCCCGGAACGCTTTGCAGGAAAATATGCACCTTGATTTACTGGCGAAATTCAAAGATCTTTCCATCCCTCATGGTGCAAAAGACGTCTCTGTACTTCTCTCCATCCTTTTGTTCCCACTGGAACAGATTCCCGCCTTGATCAACAAAATCAAATTTGATACATTAAAAATCGTACTCCAGAATATCATGGGAGAACATATCAACATGGTCACGGGTAAACAGAATCTTGAATTCAAGGAAGGGGAAGTCCGTATTACAGGAAATAAAGATCATTTTCTTATCAATAAGATGCTTTTTCAGGGGCCGACATTGCGTTTTTATGTGATTAACGGACATGTCCAGCCATTCCGCAATAAATTGTATCTGGATACCCAAATCCGCGTTGGTACGATGCGGTATCCGCTGGTGTTCGATTGCCCCCTTGATAATCCGGATTATAACTTGAATCTAACCTTGCAGCGGTGGATTGTTCCGATGCAGCTGCTGCAGGATAATAAAAAGTAATATGCAGATTTTTATTGTATGTATGACGTGAGGTTGAAATATGGATATTGATTTATTGAGTATTTTGCGGGAAAGCGTGTATGGCGATCCCCGTCAATATTGGAGTGAACATTGTTCTGCCGAAGAACAGGAAAGAATTTGTTTGCGTGCAAAAACCATCGGACTTGCGCCTTATTTGTACCGTTATTTGCATGATCTTCTGCCGGAAGAATACAGAAATACATTCCGGCAGCAATATACATCCAATTCCATCCGTGCTATCAAGTATCAAAAAGGGTTGATGGAATTGTGCCGTCTGTTTGAAGAAAATGCGATCCGGTACTGTGTCCTGAAAGGCGGCGATTTTGCATTTAATTATTATCCGGATCCGGCGATGCGTTACTTTTGCGATTTGGATATCTGGTTCTATCCTGATGATTGTAAAAAGGTATTGGAGGTATTGCATAACAACGGTTGGAAAGCTCCGTATTTGCGTACAAAACAGGTTGATGAACATTATCACTATACACCACATAAGAAAAACGGGATCGTATTGGAGCCCCATTGGTCACTTAGTTCGTTTCAGGGAAAAGATCCGCAGGATTTATGGCAGAATTATCTTGTTCAGGATACCGTATCGCAATACCGTTACCATCTGAAGCCTGAAATGAAAATGGTGGCTTTATGCCGTCATTTTGCATCAGAAGAATATCGGCATATGCCATTGGAAAAGTTTTTATTGGATGCTGCCTGGATATTGAAAAAAGATAATGTAGATTGGGAAGGCGTACGTGCCATTTCAAACGTTTTTCAGTTTGAATCCTGCAATGATTTATTGGGAAGTCAAACTCAATTTTTCCAAAAGGAAATGATTGATGCGATCGCCGCAGATCCCGTCGGCGCAGAAATGTTCCGGGATTTGTTTGAATTGCAGGAAAAATTACCGCACAATTTTTCTGTCCTTGATAAAATACAATCCAATGATAAGTTTTCCAGATTATGGTTTACCGCAGGATTTCATTCCATTTCGTCTCTTGCCATCCGGCGGAAATATAAACTTCCCGAAAAAGGCGCATATTTCCGGCTTTTTTGTATGACCATATTTGATCTGTACTGCAAATCTGTGAGTGTTTTCCGCGCTTTATTTCTGCGGGATCCTGCAAGACAGAAATACAATCGTCTGTTGAAGAAAATAAAAACAAAATCTTGAGTTCAGATCGCATACGGACAGTTTCTGCCGTATTCTTTCCGGTACAGCCGGGCGGCTGCGGTAAGGACACTGCGCCATAAACGCGGGGAAAGTTTTTTCCGTTTTTCATATTCTGCAATAAAACGCAAGGCATCCCGTTTTGTCAAACCGAGATCCATGGAAGAGAAAAAGATCCCTGCAAGGTCTTTGATCCGCATCCGGCGGGGAATTTGTTTCCGTATCTGCGCCCGGTGCAAGTCAAGAACCGTAAGAGAAATTGTGCCTTGTTTGAATAATTCTTCATTCAGGAGAAAATGACACAAATAGCAATCCCGGTGATTCAAACCGGAATTGTGCATCAGAGAACAGACATTGGCAAGATTTTTGATCAACGCGTTTTTCAGTGCGGGATCCGGCGGCATATCTTTCCAATTCCGGCAGAAATCTTCCAGGGAGATTCTGTTTTTCAATTCCTCCGTGATCAGGAAGGAATGAAGTCCGGCGGGCATATTGCCTTTTACCGCGTAGGCACTGATTTTCATGGTGTCAATGTGGAGAGATTCCAGAAGGCGGATTGCTTCATATTCATTGGATGCGCCGAGGACGGGCAATTTGAATTGAAAAAGATTTTTTAAGATTTCAGACCATGCAGTCGGACCGTGATATTTCATAAAATATCCGGCACCGTCGATTTCAAAACGGATGGTGCGGCGGTTTTTCACGGCACGGAAAACCTGCCCCTCCAAAGCCTGTGCTTCTTGAAAAAAATCACAATTCCGCCATAAAGAATCAAATGGTTTTCTGATATCCGCTTCTGTCATTATTGTCAACTCCTGCAAAATCATAGATAAAAATCAAGATACTATACACCGGTTGCAGAAAAATAAAAGTGATAAATGAAAAAAACTTACATCTTTCCTGAATTTTCTGCTTGATTTTTTTCTCTTTTGGAGCATATTATCAGTATTGGATATGATAATTTACTATAACAAGGATGTTGCGTCATGCGTTTCAGCTGCCCGTTTTGCCATTATGCGATTTCTGTTGATGATTCTGTTATGGGGTTCCGTACAGAATGTCAGGGATGTAATAAAAATATTCTTGTGCCGGCGCATCGTTTTGATGAAGGATGTATTATCGGTGACTTCATCATTAACAGTCATTTGGGGAAAGGTGCGGTCGGAGATGTTTATAAAGCAACGCAGATCACTCTGGATCGTCCTGTTGCGTTAAAAGTGCTCAAACAGCAATCCATGACGGAAAAAGGCGTAAAGGCGTTTATGAAGGAGGCGCGTTCCGCTTCCCGGCTCAGTCATATCAATCTGGTGCAATCTTACGCTGTTGGTACCGATGAAGGGTATATTTATATGGCTATGACTTACATCAAAGGGGAAACGCTCCGGTCCCGGCTGAAACGGATCGGAATAGTGCCTGTTGATGAAGCATTGCATATTATACAGCAGGTCGCGGAAGCGTTGTTTTATGCCTGGGATGAATGTCGCATCATCCACCGGGATGTCAAACCGGAAAACATTATGCTTACGGAAAAAGGTATTGTCAAATTGACAGACCTGGGACTTGCCATGCAGCAGAGAGAATGGGCGGAAGATATGGAGATCTCCGGCAGTCCCTCTTACATGAGCCCGGAGCAGTTTGCAGGGGAAAAACTGGATACCAGAAGTGATATTTACAGTTTGGGGATCACGTTGTATCAAATGCTTTCCGGCAAACTTCCGTTTGCCGCCGATACTGTTACGGGAGTCGCTCAGCAGCATTTTGAAGAAGAAGCGGTCCCGCTGGATAAGATTAACCCCGCAATTCCTTCCAATGTGGTAAAACTGGTTGAAAAAATGATGGAAAAGGAAGCGGAAGACCGTTTCAGTAATATGGAAGAACTGTTGAAAGAAATTTGGACGATCCGCCAGAAAACTGCACCAGCAAAAGAGTTGGTGCCGGATGTTCATACTATTTCCGCAAAACGTTTGGATTATGAAAAACAGAACGAACAGGCAATCCGGAAACGTCAACAAAATCCGGTTACAGAGAATACAAACACGTCCTCCCCGAAATATTGGCTCTGGGGATTGCCTGCCATCCTTATCGTTCTTGTCCTTGTTGCTTTACTCTGGGATTCAAAGGAAACACGGCGGACGAAAGATTTGGAAGAACGGTTGTCTGTATTTGAACAACTTGCCAATGACCCGTCTTATCCCTTGAAGAAACTGGAAGAAGATGCCGAGCATCTGATGAACGATTGCAGCGTTGATTTCAAAACTCTCCCTGCATTCCGCTATGCACCGGACCGGATCCGTTATCTGCTCCTGAAGCGGAAACAAAATGTTCCCGGAAAATAATGAAATCTGCCGGGAACAAATAAAAAATAAAAGTCAATTCTGGAAACGCATACCGTAGGGGTTGCTTTCCCATGCCGCCGGACTGTTTACCGGACGGACGCTGTATCCTTTGCGCACTTGCTCTGTTGTGCGACATGACACAAGAAAACCTGCAAGGAACAGCAATATTACAGCATAAAAGAATGGTTTGACCATAAGTACAACTGTATTCTGTTTCCCGATTAGAACATCAGATATGCGCGCATTTCAATAAGTTGAAATACAATGGATGCAATCAGAGCCAGAAGAGCCAGAATCGTTGTGGAAAGAAAAATCGGGGAAGAAAACATAAATTTATCTCCTATCCGTTAAGACCAATCTTACAATCCGAGCAAGGCATCTTCTTCGGCAGTTTTGGATGCTTTGGAAGATGTTTTGCTATCCGTTGTTTTTGAGGTATTGCGGTTTTCTTTCATCTGTTTGACGTCAGATTCAGAGAAGAATACCATATCACCGACTTTCGGCATTCTGCCACCGCTGTTTACCACAATATTGGCGATTGTGGAATCTGTACCGACACGGAGAACTACAAGACGGCAAATATAGTCTGCTTTACCCGGTTCCAAAGAGGAGGCAACGGTCATGATCGCATCCGTCGGAATACCAACTTTTCTCTTTGTGGGAACCGATTTACCGGTATCGGTATCGATTCTGATATCATCAAATTCGTTCGAATTACCCAAATTGATGGTAACAAAACCGAACTTTTCATTAACCTGTGTGATTTTGCCTCTCAACTTGCGCAACATCGGTGTTTCATCCACGGCAACCTTTTTGTCACCTTTTTTGCCTGCACGTTCACGCCAGGACGGGTCGATAATGTCTTTCAAACGTTCGATTTCTTTTGTTGCTTTGTCGAGCTGTCCGTCACGTTCTGCGACTTTTTCTTTTTCAGCATTGAGTTTGTTATTGAGAGCTGTGATCTGATTTTTCAAGCTGCTGAGTTGCGCTTTCAGTTTTTTGTTTTCGGCTTCCAGTTTTTTCCGTTCATTCGCATAAGCGCGGACATGTGCCATGTGAGTATTTAAATTTTTGGTAAAATCAGATTCTTTCAGGTTGTATCCCAGCGCAGGTTTTGTTTTGAACTGCAATGTATTGGCAACGGTACGCAAATGATTTTCAAATTTGCCGTAACGCTGAACAAACAATCTTGCCTGTGCTGCCAGTGCATTGAAATTGGCAACCAGTTTCCGGTTGTCTTTGTCTCCATCCGGAGTGAAATCCGATGCAGAAGGTTTTTTGCCTTTCAATACATTTACCAGGTTATTGATTCCTGCTTGGACTTTCTTATTGCGTTCAATATAATATTTCCCGCGCGCGGAGACCATTTTTGTATTATCGTCCAAAAGAGAGGATGTTTTTCCATCGGGAGCTGTTGTCGCCGCATAATCAGCGAATTCTTCGCCTTTCTTTGCTTTTGCACCGGACCATCCCATGACGGAATTGGAGATTTCTGCAACGGCGGCAGCAATTTTATTACGCTGATCCACAATCTTCTTTGTATTGTCTTCCAAAACCTTCAACGGTGCAGCCAAATCTGCTGCCGGTTTGGCGATCGACATTTCTTCCGCTGAAATCTTTGCAGTGGGGTCGATGGTTTTTACCGTTTTTACAACCGCTTCCGACATCATTTGACGTCCTTTGGTAATTTGTTCTCTCTTCTGGAAAAGGAAGAACGCACACACAGCTGCTCCAACAGCCAAAAGAAGCACCAGAATATTCAGAATACGGCTCGCAATTTTCATCGATCACTCCTGTCTATAAAAAAATCATTTAATTTAATAATATTACTTGTAAGATACAGTGTAAAATGCAAGATGTCAAATCAAAGCAGGGATTTTTCTGTATTTTTTTTCATTTTTCTTGCATTTTTCAACGAAAAACCTCTAAAATCAGAAATCGGACTGCTCCAAAATTACGAATTTGTGCAATTTTCCATGGCGGTGCCGGCGGACGTAACGGCGCACAGTTGGCAGGTGGAAACTCCCAGTAGAGCTTTCCGCCTTCCGCCCAGTCCGTGAAAATGGCATTTTCTGTCAACGCTGGAAGTATGTCCGCAGAGGCGGCATATGGCGGATCTGCAAAAAGAATATCCGGTTTTGGAAAACGGAGCATACGGCCGCAGGATGCCGGTAATTCACCTTCCGCAATATAACAGGGAATTTCCCCCAATATCCGCTCTGCCCGTTTGATGTTTTTGCGGATCGTATGCAGCGATGCCTGATCTTTTTCTGCAAAAATCACATTCGCAGCTCCGCGACTTAATGCTTCCAAACCCATTGCTCCGCTGCCTGCACACAAATCGGCAAAAGTCTTCCCCGTCAAATCACCCAAACTGTCAAAAAATGCCTGTCTTGCACGTACCGATGTGGGGCGGACCGGCGCATGAATATCGGGTGAGGATAAGGACATCCCTTTCAGTTTACCGGCTGTGATTTCCATGAAACTGAAACTCCGTCAACGGTTTACAGGAACCAGGAATGCGCCGCCGCGCCATTCTTTTTCCTGTGTGGTACGCAATTCTTTGCAGCCGAGTTCTTCAAATGCGGCTTTGACACGATCATATTCTGTTGCCAGAATACCGGCAAGTACCAGATAGCCGCCCGGTTTCGTGAGAGAAAGGAGTTTTTCCCGTCCTGCGATCAATGCAGAAGAAAGAATGTTGGCGGCAACGATATCATATTGCATATCAGATTGATAATCATCCAAAGCGGAAACTGCAAATTCAATATCGGAAGGTGCAATACCATTGCGTTCCGCATTTTCTTTCGCAACCGGGATCGTATCCGGGTCAATATCAAATGCCCGGACCGGTTTTGCACAACCAAGTAAGGTCGCTGCAATTGCCAGAATACCGGATCCGGCACCGGCATCGAGGACGGTCAACGGGCGATTTGCTTTCTGTAAAAATTCATCAATGGAAGCCAGACAGAATTTTGTTGTAGCATGCTGTCCGGTACCGAAACTCATTCCGGGATCCAGGATCAATTGGATTTGTCCTTCTTTCTGTTCCACGTTTTCCCAGCTGGGGCGAACGAGAAGGCGCGGGGAGATTTCCAGAGGTTTAAAATGGATCTTCCAAACTTCCGCCCAATTTTCTTTCGGGAGATCATGTCGTTCAAAATCCCGGAATACGATATCAAAACTGCGCCATTCGTCAGCATTTTTGCGGACAAAATCAAATGCTTCGTCGGCTTCTTCCGGAGTCAGAAAGTACAAAGTCTGGCGGATCTGTCCGGATTCTTCGTCTTTCCAGGTGCTGATGGAATAATCAAAGGCGGAAAGAAATTCTGCTCCGGAACCATTTCCTTCGCTTTCATCAATAAAACTGACACAATATAAAACTTCTGCGATCATGCACCTGTCTCCGTATTTGTAAGTGAATTGTTCTGATCGGAATAGATTTTGGAATAGGCAAGAAATGCTTTATTGTAACGTTCCTGCTCCGGTTTTGGTAAATGATTTTTGAAGCGCAAATGATACCGTTCCATGGTGTGATAATTGCTTTTCAGAAAATCATGGAAAAAATGGTACAGTTTGACTTCCTGTCCTGCGAGAAACAGTTCCGGTACATCATTGCCTTTTGCGGAAAAACGATTGAGGATCATATCAAAGTCGGAACGTTTTTTATTTCCGGCTGCCTGCGTTGCTTTTGTATGAAAGTCTGCCAACTTAACAAGCGTTTCTGCCAAGTCCGCCATCCGGGAATAAAATTCCGGCAATTCACCCAAGAGCAAATCTTTACCTGCACTCCGGCTCATTGCGAGTACTTCATTCATGTTTTCCCGACAGCAGGCTGCCATTTCGTACAGCTTGTGATAAACGCTGTCAAGTCGTTCTTCTGCGGCGGCAAAATCAATTGCGGCATCTCCTCCGCAAAGTGCATACAAATATTTATGAATCGCAAATACACGAGCCATCATCGGCGGGATATTCACCATGTGAATCCCGCAATACAACCCGGTATCGGATCCGTATCCGATCGGTGTTGTCATTTGCAGAAATGCCCGTTTTGCCCGGTCAAGAACCGAGACTTTCCGTTGTTCAGCGCTCATAATATCCTATCATTCAGCAGTTCGTTACAAAATTATTGAATCGCTCTAAAAATAACGCATCGGTAACTGTTATAAAGCACCGATGCGATACAGTCAAACGAATAAAGTTTGCCGATTATCTGCAGACGTTACCGGAAACCTGAACGCTCTTGTACCAGAAAATACCGCTGGGGATGATCCAGGCACAATCTGTGGTGGTCTGCAAATCATAAATTTTGTCAGCATTCAAACGGCTGCGGGTCAATTTTGTTGCCATACCGACTGCGCTGGAAACATTGACTGTGTCGTTGAAGAATGTGCAACGGCCGGGAGTCAGAGTGCTGCCGGTGAACATGGGGATGGCACCGAGGAGGTATACACCCCAGACTTCAGCATTGATATGAGCCTGGTAATCCTGAGACTGTGCACCGGGAATAATCTTCACGCGGTTCAAATTTGCAGCAGTCTGGAAAGAGGAACATCCAGTCATAGCGATAACAGATACAGCGGCGAGAGCAGCCAACATCATTTTTTTCATCATTTTTTTCTCCGGAGTTGTTTGTTTTTTTGTTAAAATGCAATTTATGCTTTTTTCTGATAATATATCACTCTTTCAAAAAAAGTCAAGAACATCTTTATAAAAAACATGGTATATTCCATGCTTCACGCCATCGGACCGAAAAAAATCAGTGCAGTAGATGGTTGAAAAAGTGGTTCTCTGATTACCTTTCTCCGGTAAAAAACGGACAATGGTGATGTTTTATCTGGAATAATTGTGCGCTTATTTTAAAAAATAAATGGTAAAACTTGAAAAAATAAAAAACTGTGCTAAAGTAATAGGATGGTCAAAATAGAGGAACTGTTGGTTATGAATATCAAGCGGACAATATTCAAATTGTACTTCAAGGTTGTGAAAGCTGAAGGTACCCCGGAAAGCATTGCCAGAGGGGTGGCTGTTGGTTTGGCAACCGGCTTGATCATACCCATCGGTCTCCAAACGGTTCCTGCATTGGCACTTGCGGTAATACTGAAAGCCAATAAAGTATTGACTTGGATGTTTACCTGTGTTACCAATCCGGCAACGGTGTTTTTTATTTATCCGATTCAATGCTGGATTGGCAGTTACCTGATTTTCCGCCCGATATCATTTGCGAGTTTGCATGGTGAATTTCAGGGGTTGACCCAAGCGGAAACGGTGGCGGAAGCATTTGCCGTATTCGGGACTTTGAGCTGGTCCATTATCGTACCATTTTTTGCCGGTGGGATTCTTTTTGCAGTATTGACATCAATCCCCGGATATTGGGTCAGTTTGCATCTGGCGCAAAAATATCAGGCAAGAAAAAAGAAAAAAATTGATTCCGCAAATTAAAGTAGCAACTAACTATAAGAAAAGAGTATCAGAATTATGAGCATCAAGCGTGAACATTGGGGCGGCACTTTCGGTTTTGTCATGGCATCAGCCGGTTCAGCCATCGGTCTGGGGAATGTATGGAAATTTCCCTATGTTACCGGGGTGAATGGCGGCGGTGCATTTGTTCTGATTTATCTTGCCAGTATTTTGTGTGTTGGATTACCGGTAATGCTTGCGGAAATGGCAATTGGCAGAGCGGCACAAAGTGATGTTATCGGCTCGTTCAAACATTTTGGAAAAAATTCTCTGCTTCCACGTTTTATCGGCGGATATGGTTTAGGTCTTGCGACCATGCTGTTTTTCTATGGCAGTTATGGTGTTGGTTGCGTTGTCGCAATTATCTCCCTGCTGTTTTTCAAATTCGGTTGGGGATTTGCCGGTTTTTCCGCTTCCGTTGTGCCATTGTTGATTCTTTCCTATTATGCCATGATCGGCGGCTGGTTCTTCATTTATACGGGAAAAGCCCTTTCCGGTGATCTGCGTTTTGCCAATGTAGAACAGGCGAAAGAAGTCTTTCTTGATGTTGCGGGGAATGGTTCTATGACTGCCCTGTTCACCTTGATCTTTCTGCTCTGCTGTGCGGTTGTTTGCTGGTTTGGTGTTCAGAAAGGTTTGGAAATGGCATCCAAAGTTATGATGCCCGCTTTGTTTGTGCTGATCGTGGTGCTTGCTGTGCGCGGTGTGACATTGGAAGGTGCGACAAAAGGGATCAGTTTTCTGTTGAAACCTGATTTTAATAAACTTACGACACATGGTGTGTTGGAAGCAATGGGACATTCCTTCTTTACTTTGAGTCTTGGTATGGGGATCGTCGTGACTTACGGCAGTTATCTCTCCAAAAAACAGAGTATCTTGAAGTCTGCCCTTTGGGTATGTATTCTTGATACGTGCATTTCTCTGCTTGCCGGACTTGCGATTTTCCCTGCCGTGTTTGCGGTTGGTATGAATCCCGGAGCCGGTCCCGGATTGATTTTCAATATTCTTCCGGTAACATTCCAGGCTATGCCGGGTAATCTTTCTGTTCTTTGGAATACCTTATTCTTCATTCTGATGCTTCTTGCGGCATTGACCAGCGGTATGAGTTTGCTGGAAGTTGGTATTGCCAGTGCTATGACGCAGTGGCATTGGAGCCGCAAGAAATCGGTTTTGATCCTTACCATAATTATTATGTGTTTATCCGTACTCAGTTCTTTCAGCAATATTTCCTGGGAATCCCTGCCGTTGATCAAGGATTTTCTGGTTGCGTCGTTCGGTACGGTAAAAGGCAGTTTCATGGATCAATTGGATTATATTTGTTCCAATTGGATGCTGCCTCTGAACGGATTGGCTTCTGCTGTATTTGTCGGTTGGATCTGGGGGGCAGGTAAAGCTGTCCGTGAATTGTACCGTCAGGTTCCGGGAGAACCCATGGTTGCGCTGACAAAGGCAGAAAGATTGAAAGTGGTGCTGTCGCGTCAGGTCCCCATTCGATCCTGGGCATTCTTTGTTCTGTTTGTTTCCCCGATCCTGGTCTTGATTACATTCTTATTTGCGACCGGATTTTTCTCTTGATGCCTCAATTTTTGCGGCGAGTTTGTCATTGACAAGGGGTAATCCCAATTTTTCTGCGAAAGCGACAATATCAGGAGAATTACCCCATACATCTTCCGGTTTGTGGGCATCGGAACCCACAACACATTCAATGTTATATTCGGTTGCCAATTCCCAGAATGGCTGCCAGGGGTATAACTTTCTTGTTGTTCCGTCGGGGAGAACGATATCTTTTTTTCTCCATCCGTTGGCATTGAGTTCCAGCGGGATTTTCAGTGCTTCCGCACAGGCAAAAACATCCCGTGTTACTGCGGCATGTTCTTCTGTCCAGTACGGATAAAAGCGTGAAAAAGCGTCCGGATGTGCCAGATACAATAATAATCCGGTTTCCATGAAATGGATATTACCTTCCATAAACCGGCGGTAATCATTGAAATCGACGATTGCTTTTTCATCCCAGAACGGCAGCAATTCTCCATTTGATTTGTAAATGTAATGAACGGCACCGATCATGTAATCCAGTTCAAGCTTTTCTTTCAGTTCCGGATAATAGGAGGAAAAATATTCGGTTTCATATTCCAGTTCCAACCCTTTGTAAAGCGTAAGATCCGGAAATTCGTTCCGTGCATCTTCGATATCCTGACAATACAGCGGCAGTTCATGGGGCGCGATCCGTCTGTACCGGATATTCATTTCTTCTGTTTTGAAAGGGATGTGTTCCGAAAAACCGAGGGTTGATACATTCTGTTTTCTTGCTTCCAGACAATAATCTTTTATATTACCGGTTGCATGTTTACAGCGATAGGTGTGCGTATGAAAATTTGCGTTCATTTTTTCAATTCTCTTGTGTTGTATTGGTACATGACGATCTTATATGGAACATTCCGTTTCCATGTTTTCTGCCAAGTTGGATCATCAGGAAATATGCCTGAATTTTTGCCTTTTTCCCATTCGGAAGATTTCAGAATAAGCAAAACGGATCCGAATTTTTCATTTCCCAATCTGCGTTTCCATTCTTTGAAAGGGTCTCCGGAATCAAGAAGAACCACATCATTGCGTTTTAATCCCCAGCATACATCCGGCAATGCCTCTGAACTGGTACAGATCATGGTATCCTTGCGCAATTCCGGCAGCCCATGCAAGCCTGCGGAAGGGGCAAATCCGGCAATGAACGCCCGGGGATAAATGCACATAACCACCATAAAAAGAGGAAACAAAGAATTCAGATAACAGCGTATTTTATACCATAACCGTTTTTCGTGAAGCATGAAAAACAGACTGACACCGGAAAAACACAATGCAACAATGGTCAACAGCCATATTGCCGCTTCATCTTTCCCGAAGAAATGCAGCCATCCGCCTTTTTCAAAGAATCCGCAAAACAGAAGTAATACCGCTGCAAAATCAAGAAGAAGGAGTACAATGGCAAATATATTCAACCCCAATTCCAATCGTTGCAGAATCAACCAATGTTTGGCTCCGGCAACGGTCAAGATGGTCAAGGGGAATACGATCAGCAATATTACCGCGACGGAAGAATCAATAAAAAGAAAATAGCACAAAACTGTGCATAAGAAAATACCCGTGAAACGCAATGTGCTGTCTTTCCATAACTTTTTTCCTAATCCGATACAGGATGCGGTAAAGAACGGCAGCCAGAACAAGGTCCCTGCGAGGAGTATAAGAATGCGTCGCGGCGGGCATAACTTGAATTGCAGACGGGTATGTTCCGCTGTCAGTTCAGAGAGCCAGTGCAGATATTCCACGTGAGGATTGCATAAATTCCAGCACAACAGAATGACCAGACATTCAATAAACATAATGCCGGGGAACAGAAGCAGTTCTTTGTAACGTTTTTCTGTAATCGAATAAATGGCAAATGCTGCCAATGGAATAAGCAGTCCGCCGAAATCTTTCAGACAACAGGCGATTCCGGCAATGACTCCGCTGATCAGATATACCAGCATGGATGGAACGATTTTCCGGTACCGCTCCTGACAGCAGAGTAACACACCGTAACATAAAATTGTAAATACAGTAAAAAGGATATCCGGCATGGCAGAACAGCCATAAAAGAAAACAGCCGGCATTGTCAGCAGTATACAAACGGCAAATTGCCCCGTTAAACGGGAATAACTTCTGGAACGCAGAAAGTAATAAAGCATCCAGGCATAAATACATACCGAAACAAAGGGCAGCAGGCGCACAATAAAACGGCTTGCTCCGAAACACTTGACGAGTAATGCACTGAGTTGTACGCCGGGTATGATCCCCGGTTTAAATATTTCCGAATTCAATTGCAGAGAGAACCAGTCTCCGGAAAGGGCGATTTCTCTGGCAAATTCAGCGCAAAGGACCTCATTTGGAGAAAACAGCGGACGCAGCTGCATGGAAAGAAAATAGACAGCAAGCATCAGCAGGGTATAATTGATTTCAAAAGTTTTCCGTATCTTTATCATGTTTTGTCAAAGTGATTTGTTTTTAAACAGCAAATAAATATATCATATTTCCGGATAAAGTCAAATAAAAGAGTGAAAAAAAAACGCCGGAGAAACGGATGTCCTCCGGTCTGTTCTGCCCGGATGGAAAAAAGTAAAAATCTGCCAGTTACAATTTTACTTTTTTCCATTTGCCGGACAAGAGATAGAACAGGCAGAACAATACCGTTACTGCCTGATAAATAACTTCCGAATTCCATGTTACAGCAGGACTTGGCCGCATCCGGATCACAACCAGCCATACAAACAACAGATAAATAAACAGATTGACAAATTCGATGAATACAATCATTTTGATTGCGCCGGTCCCTGTGACGGCATTAAAAAGAATGAATGCAAAAATCTGAATAAAACTGGCAATCGCTACCACATAAACAATGTTGATGGAATCCGCAATCAACGGCATGTTGTCCGTATAGATCCGCAGGCATAATTCCGGAATGCACACAAAAACAAGAAGCAATGGCACGATAACGATCAAAGCGGCAAGAGTGATTTTGCGGATCAAACGCCAGAATTGCGAACTGCGTCCTTCGCCGATCAGGTTACTGACCAGGGAATTGGTCGTTGTGGCAAATGCGTGGATCAGAATGAACGGCAGGGCAGATATGGCGCGTCCGAGGTTGACCACTGCCAACGTGCGTTCTCCCAGCCGTTCCACTGCAATAAAAAAGACAAACCATACGCCGACGGAAAGGAACGGCTGCAGCATCATCCAGAAGGATACGGAAAAAACTTTTTTCAGGATACCCGGGCTGATAATGGCAGAATAGCAATCGAATCCGTATTTTTTCAGATCAATGTATTTTGCGGTGTAGAAAATATAACAGATCATGGCGAGCCCTTCTGCAACAGAGGATGCCAGAGCGGCGCCGCCGATCCCCATTTCCGGGAGTCCGTATTTTCCGAAAATCAACCCGTAATTCAGCACAATGTTGGAAAGCACCATGATAATGGAACTGTAAGTCAGGATCCGTGTTTGTGCAATTCCCACATAAAACGCCCGGATAATCGCTGTCATAAATACAAAAAACAACCCGTAAGAACGCCAATCCAAATATTCAATTGTTGCGGCACAAACATCTTTTGATTGAATCAGAAAGGGCAGGCAAATGGGGGAAAAATATTTGATCAGCCACAATGTGAGCAGAGAGAATATGGCAAGAAAAAATCCGCTTGCATAACAGATTTGTCCGGTTTTGCGGTAATTCTTTTCTCCATTCCGTCGGGCGATCAGAATTTGTGCTCCGAAACTGAATCCGGTACCCAGCACAAAAAAGGCAAGAAAATAAACGGTACCCAACGCAGAAGCACCCAATGCAACTTCACTGACGCGGCCTAAAAAAATCGTATCCGTCATACCGATAATATGTTCCATGATCATACTCAATAAAATCGGGATTGTGACGGTTCTTATTTTCTGCCAGGAATAGCAGCCTTTTTCATCAAATTCAGTACATCTTTCGCTCATCGGGAGAATCCTTTATCTTGCTTGCAAATGCCGCGTAATATACTATGATATCCTGTATTTTCAAGCTCTTATTTTACAGAAAAAATCAAAATTTACAGATATCCCATAATTTTTTAAAAAAACGGGTATTTTCTCCGTATTTGAACGGGAGAATTTTGATTTTTGAAAAAGTGATTTTGTCAGATTTTTTGTTTATGAGCAGAAATGTTATCTCAAGTCTAATCACAGTCACGACTGCACGAAAAAACACGGATCAATCGCAAAACAAGCCCCCTTGTGGGGCGGCAAGAGTCAGACAGCCCAGGGTGGAGCGGAGCGCAACCCTGGGTACAGGCATTAGATCTCGTTATTATATGAC
>JAFVSW010000128.1 GCA_017503545.1 Lentisphaeria bacterium
GGTGGCAATGACATTCCGGAAACATCATAGCATTGGCGGATATGTCATTCCGTGCCGGACCGCCATATCCGCCAATGCCGGTCATATAAAAACGTGGTCCAATGCCTGTCCCTAGGGTTGCGCTGCGCTCCACCCTGGCTTGTCACGGCGTAATAAAATGAAGACGGAGCTGTTTGACTCTTGCCGTCCTTTCAGGACTGGTTTTGTGATGGTTCGCTGTCTGTCTCTGTTGTCCCCAGGGTTGCGCTGCGCTCCACCCTGGCTTGTCACTGCGTAATAAAGTGAAGACGGAGCTGTTTGACTCTTGCCGTCCTTTCAGGACTGGTTTTGTGATGGTTCGCGGGCTGTCTCTGTTCGTCCTCAAGGGTGGAATTGCGGGGAATGTGAAGGATGCGAGAGGAAACCCTTTTTGAAAAAAGGTTCTTCCCCTCCCGCTCCCTTTTCCATAAACTTTTGGGTGCGATTCGCCTCAGATTGCTGGAAGCAATCAGGGCAAATCGCCATCAAGTTTTTGTTAAATCGGGAGGTGGGGGGAGGATTTGCGGGGAATTGCGGGGAAGACACCTTTTTGAAAAAAGGTTCTCTTCCCCAAAACCCCATCTTCCATAAACTTTTGTGTGCGATTCGCCTCAGATTGCAAGAAGCAATCAGGGCAAATCGCCAAGGGGGTAGTCTTATCATGTGGGAGGGAGCCGCAGCATACCCCTGGGGACAGGCATTGGACCACGTTTTTATATGACCGGCATTGGCGGATATGGCGGTCCGGCACGGAATGACATATTCGCCAATGCAATGATGTTTCCGGGAAATCATGAAAAAACGTATAATTTCTGAATTTACCGGCTTGACATTTTATCGGACAAGTGATACTTTACGGCATGAGAAAAACAAAGGTTTTATTTATGAAAAATTCAACTGCTGAACTGCCGGACATGAGCCGGGTACAAATTTGTTATTGGGGGTATGCAAAAGGAGATCCTTCGATCCGGGTCAAGGCACATACCCATGACTTTTATCAAATGAATTTTGCGTTATCGGGGAGCTGTATTTTCCGGACGGCATCGGGGGAATATTCGTTGAAAGAGAATGAGATTCTACTGTTATCACCGGGCGTACAGCACAGTTTGCATTATCCGGAATCCCATTGGGGTTACACGTGCAAATTTTATGCTTCGCTGCCGGATTTTCCCCCGGTCTGGCATTTCCCTGCGGGAGACTTTACAAAGGGGATCATTCAGGCGGCAAAGACCATATTGGAAACCACATTTCCAACCCGTTTTTTCGGGAATCCGCAAGGGGTTGTGATTTTACCGCAGGACCGGTATCAGACGATCATGGAATATTATCTTGCAGGGGTATTGGATGCGTGCCGTCAGGATCAGAATTATTCGCCGCTGCCGCAGGAAATCCGGGATTATTTGAACCGTCATCCTTCGTGTTTATTTTCGGTATCGGAGGCGGCGGAGGCGTGTCATTACTCGCGGAATCATTTCTGTGTATTGATCCGTCAGGCGACAGGGCAATCGGCGCGTGATTTTCTACGCAGCCGTCGTGGGGAATATGCGAAACGGCTGTTGCGTTATTCCTCAAAATCCATCGGGGAGATCGGAGAGGAACTGGGGTATTCCAATCAATTTCATTTTTCCAGTTTTTTCCGTGAGATGACGGGGATGTCGCCCCGGGAATACCGGAAAAGTCATTTTGGTACTCCGGAAACAGAATCGGGCAAAATCGAATAAAACAGAGAGAAAAACGGATATCAAAAATAAAAAGGTGATGCTATATTCTCAAACAGGAAGATATACCGTAAATTATAACATGGAGAAGATCATATTATGAAAAAGATTTTGACAGCGGCGCAAATCGGGTGCGGCAAATTTGCCTGGGGACAGGATTTACCCAACATGACAGCACATCCGGACGTACATTTGAAATGGGCGTGTGACGTCAACCGTCAGAATGCGGAAAAAGCGGCGGAGCAATTCCATATTCCGCATGTGACGACGGATTATATGGATATCATCAACGATCCGGAAGTGGATTTCATCAAGATCGCCACCTCACACGAAGCACATTTGCCGATCATTGAAGCGGCGGCGGCGGCAAAGAAACATATTTTCTGCGAAAAACCGATGGCAATGGAAGCGGAAGAAGCCTATAAGATCATCCGTGCGGTGCGCCGGAACGGGGTCAAATTGTGCGTTGACCTGAACCGCCGCATGTCACCGGCGATGCATGCCCTGCGTAAGAAATGGCAGGAACATTGTGCAGATCCGCAGCACAATCCGTGGCAATATGTGGAAACCGTGCGAGAGCCTTTGCCGGAAGAAAATCTGCCGCATTTGAATATCCGTATTCAGGATGAAAGTTCCTCTTACGGGGTACAGCATCTTGATCCGTTGACGGGCGGTGGGGAAATCATCGGGGAAAGTGTACACTGGCTTGATTTGGCGTGCTGGCTGTTTGCGCCGCAACTGCCGACGGAAATCACCGCCTGGGGTTCTTCCCGGCTGTCTCACGGGATCTATCTGAAATTCGACGGGGGAGCGAGTATGACGCTTGACTTCAGTTGTTCCGGGACATTTGATTATCCGAAAGAGCAATTTGAATTGACCCATCATGCGGCATTGTTCCGTTGTCAGCACTTTGTGGAAAACAATTATTACGGGATGCCGTCCAGCGGATCAGAAACGTTTGCGCTTCAGCACGATCCCCATCCGGAACTGGGAGATGGTCTGGACGGATTCATGAAAAAATATATGGCAAATGTCTCCGGCAGCAGCAATGCCAAGGAACAGGAAAACACAACACCGTTGTTAGTGGATAAAGGCCACCGGAACATGCTGGATCAATTTGTATTGGCGATTCAGAACGGAACGCCATCCCCCTGTGACGAACTTGCGGGTTTCCGTTCCACGTATCTGGCACAGCGCGCGATTGAATCCATTGAGTTGAAACAGACCTTGCCCATTCCGCTGGAAAAGATCACCCCCTGTATCTACTGAAAAAGGAAAAATCATCCATGAAAGTTTATATTCAAACCGATATTGAAGGGATCGCCGGATTCTGTTTTTTTGAAAACCGTGCAGATCAGAGTATGGAAAATTTCAATCACCGTCAGCGGATGCGTAAACTTTTGACCAATGAAGTCAATGCGGCGGTGAAAGCGGCGTTTGATGCCGGAGCGGATGATGTAATCGTCAATGACAGTCATGGAACCGGTTACAACATTATGTTTGAAGAACTGGATCCGCGGTGCCGTATCATTCACGGTCGGAACTGTTCCGGTCCACACTGGCTGCCGTTACTGGCGGGGAGTGATGCACTGGTATTGGTGGGGATGCATGCCATGGGGGGAACGCCGTGTGCAATCACCCCCCATTCGCTTTGGAAAATCAATGACGGCGCGATTTACATGAGCGAAGGCACGATGGCGGCGGCAATCGCAGGAGATCTGGGGATTCCGGCAGTATTTGTATCCGGCGACAACAAGATCACAGCGGAATTTGCGGAGAAAATTCCGGAAATCACATCCGTTGTGACGAAAGAAGCCTTGTCACCGTATCAGGCATGTTCCCTGATTCCGGCGGCGGCTTGTCAGAAGATTTATGACGGGGTGATTGCCGGTTTGAAAAACCGTGGCAGCGTTGCCCCGTACCGGGTAAGCGGTCCGGTAAAATTGGAACTGCTGGATAACGCAAAGCATATTCCGCCGTTTGACCGGATCGGGGATGCGGTAACAGCCGATACGGTATCCGAAGCCTTCCTGAAACTTGAAAAAGGAATGGAATGGACGGTATTTGATCTGGAACATGCGGATGGATTTGTTTATCCGTAAGATTGAAATTTTCCGGAGAAAAAACGCAGATCAACCGGAAAACAAACCCCAGTCGGGGCGGTGCATGGGGTGCGAGGGTGCGAGGGTGCGAGGGGAAAACCTTTTTGAAAAAAGGTTCTTCCCCTCGCGCTCCCTTTTCCATAAACTTTTGGATGCGATTCGCCGCAGATTGCTAGAAGCAATCAGGGCAAATCGCCAAGGGGGTAGTCTTATCATGTGGGAGGGAGGCGCAGCGTAAACCCCGGGGACAGGCATTGGACCACGTTTTTATATGACCGGCATTGGCGGATATGGCGGTCCGGCACGGAATGACATATCCGCCAATGCTATGATGTTTCCGGAATGTCATTGCCACCACGATGCCGTCCGTTTCTACCGAAACGCCGTCAACGCGGTGGCGGTCATGGAATAATGTGTTTTCTATGCGTTTACCCCAGGGTTGCGCTTCGCTCCACCCTGGGCTGTCTGACTCTTTCCGTCCCTTCAGGACTGGTCTTTCGATGGTTCGCTGTCTGACTTCAGTTAAGAAAACATGCTGTTATAATACACAGTACCACCCCTATGCGGAAATTTTTACCGGACAGGAGAGATCTCAACAAGAGTTTTCAGGCATTTTTGAAGACTTTAGAAATTGCCTCTTTAAGATTGAAATTTTCCGGAGACAGGTTATATTATGAGAATATAATCAATAAAAATCCGGAAAACTTATGACAGAAATTTTATATACGATCAGCAGAGGCGGCGGATTTTCCATACTGTCGCCTTTGTTATTACTTGGGGGAGCGTGGTGTCTCGGCAAAGCAGCACTGAAACGGCTGAATATCCTTCATGCCGGAACGTTTTGCGCTGTTGTGTCCGGGATCGATTTGACCGCCTTGCTGATCCTGTTGCTGTACTCTCTTTTCCCCGGCAATCAAAGTCATGTCATTTTCTGGAGTGTGTTCGCCCTTCTCTCCGGCATCTCCCTGTATTACACGGGCAAGCCGGGGCGGATCACGCTGCCGGACTGGAAAACATGGAGTCTCCCCGGCGCGTTTTTCCTTTTCCTCTGCGCCTTTTTTACCGCTAATCCACAGGCGTGGGATGAATGTGTTTATCAACTGGCAGTGCCGCTGCGTTGGATGCGTTCCGGTACGTTAGCGGTCATGCACGATCTTCCATACTCCGGGTTCCCCGGATTGCCCCAAATGCTGTATGTTCCCCTGCTCCACAGCGGCGGGACGTTGGCAGTCAAATTATTCTACGGAGCATGTCAGGCTGGATTGCTTGCCGGATTGCTGCTGCTGACAAAAGGTGTTCCTGCTGTGGGGCGGATCCTGTTTGTATTATCGTTTATGACCGCACCGATCGTGCTGGCAGGATATCGGGACATTTATGCAGAAGTGTTTCTGGCTTTGAATCTTGCCGCCGGATTGTACCTGCTTCAAAAACAAATAAAGAAACCGGGGGCGTACGTATTGTATGGCATGTTTGCCGGAGCAATGGCGGCGGTGAAACTGACTGGATTCCTGCCCGGGATCTGTCTGCTGTTTGCGGCATTTCTGCGACTTCCTGCAGAAGAACGGAAACGGTATTGTTTCACGGCAATTACGGCAGCCGCATTGTTTGCATTGGCATTTTATCTGCGTCCGTGGATTCAGACAGGGAATCCGTGTTATCCGTATCTGTGCCGGTATATCACGCCGGAATACGGGGAAATGTCCCGTTATCATCATGCACTTGGGACAGCCCGGTTCGGCTATGATAATCCGGTGAAAGGTTTTATTTATTCGTTCCGTGATCTCTCGCTGCCCGGACGGGAAAAGTTATTTGACGGATCGTACGGGATCACGTTTCTGCTGTTCACGCTGGTATTCTCACTTTATCTGCTGTTGTTGCTGCGGAAAAAGAAATATCATGGGGCATTTATGTTGTACATATTGCCGGTATTGTTCTATATGGTCTGGTATCTGACCTCGCCGCAAGCGCGATTTCTACTGCCGCTGATTCTGCTGACCATACCGGTATTCACTCATGCCTTACGCTTTTTCACAAACCGGCAGCGCAAGTTGTTCTATCTGCTTTTATGCGCCGGACTTGCGGTGAACGGGTATGCTTCGGGTAAAATCCTCCGCAGCTGCGTATTGAATTGGAAACAACTCCTTTCCGGCACCCGGCAATCGGAACTGGATCTGCTTTACGGGAGAACGGGCGACGATTATCTGCCCGCCTGTGAGTGGCTGAAGGCTGTCGCGCCCCAAGGTAAGATCTTGCTTCTTTTTGAAGAACGCACCTTATATCTGCCGACGGGGGCGGAGATCGGCACGCCGTTATTCCAGGGAAAATATTTCCGGGATTTGAATTTCACTCCGGAATCCGTGCTGGCGGAACTCCGTAAAAATGAGATCAAAACGGTTTATTTGCGGCTGCCGGTGAATAATCCGGATCTTCTGCCGGAAATGCTCAAGCAATATCAGCCGATCCAGGCGGGTTTTATCAAATTGGCACAACAGGGTCATTGCAGGATAAAAAAGATCAGCCGGGACGGACTTCTTATATCCTTTTCAAAATAATAGAAATATCGTTTTTTTTTCTTGATATTTAAAAAAAGAGGTGTATATTATGCCTTTGACAAAGAATACACTAACCATGCACTAAGCAAAAAACAACAATAGAAGGCGATAAACATGAAACACAAAACCCCATTCACACTTATCGAATTACTGGTCGTTATTGCAATTATTGCCATCCTTGCAGCCATGCTTTTTCCGGCATTGAGCAAAGTCAAAGCCACCAGTCAGGATTCCACCTGCAAAAGCAACCTGAAGACAGCAGCACTTGCAACTCGTTTATATGCTGATACTTATAATGATTATATCTCACCATTGCACTGGGGATCCGGTGATTTTGCAGGGCCGTACAAGTCCAAATACTGGATGCAGGTTCTCGGCGATCTCAATCTCGGCTATCCCAAAAGCATGATGGATAAAAGCCGTAATATGCAGCCTTACATGTGCCCCCGTGTCCCGAAAGAAATGTTCGCAAACGCAAATGCACAGGCACCCTATTCCTACTGTATGAACAAGTATAAGTCAGCTATTCTGATCGGTGCGACGGCAACCGGTTGGAATGGCGTCAGAAAGTTTTCTCAAGTACCTCATCCGGGAAGTTGTTTCTATATGACAGAAACAAGAAATTCTCCCACCCATGCAAACCCCACGTATTACTCTGCCGGACATAATCTTTACAACAAGCAACCTGCTGCTTCCGGCGCGGCATGGTTCGATGAACGCCATAACAACCGGATGTTCAATACCATGTTCTATGACGGTCACGTGCAGAGTTGGACACTCAAGCAAGTTGATGACAAAGACTACAATCCGCCCTCTTTCTTCTGGTATGGCGGCGTAAAATAAGCCATTTCATAAAAAAGCACAAGCCCCGGTATACGCCTGAAACGTATACCGGGGCTTTTTCTTGCCGTTCAACAGGGCGTTGAATTACTTTTTCACGCCCATAGTCTTGTTGTAAATATCCAGCAGTTCTGCATCAGAAAGACGGCGGTTATAAATGGTAAATTCATCCAGCAGATAAGGCCAATCCTGATTATTGCCGATGGAGAATGTCTGATTCGGGAAATCTTTTTCAGTCACTTCAAAAGGAAGCGGATAGCTTTTGCCGGGGGTATTATCCGCATTGACCCGGATTTGACCCGGAGCCCAGGAAAACGCCAGCATGTGCCATTTGCAGCATCCGGCTTTACCGCCCGGCAATCTGGTAAAGTAGCTCTTGTTGGGGATCTTTTTTCCGTAGAGGAACATAGTAAAAAGCTGACGCTGACAGGGACACAACGTTTTCGGATCGTTGGCAAGCTGTTGTCCGATGTATCCGGCGGAAGATTCAATTGCCCAGAAAAACACACGTGACCCTTTGCCGAATGTATCCCAGCCCACTCCTTTATAGAAGAAAACGATTGTTCCGGGACGGTCAAAATTCAAGTTATCCGATCGATGGAAGCGGATCTTAGCCCCGCCTTTTCCACAGACAAGAGCCTTTCCGGCAATACCGTTGTCAAAAGCGACGTTGCCGAATTTGGTCTGAATTTTTTCCGATCCTTCGGAAATATCGGCTTCCACGGTCTCATCATCAAAAGAAATGTGGAATGTTACATCATTTTCAAAAAGCGGGTCCGCATACACTGCGGAGACCATAGTGGCGGCGGCAAACAAAGCAAACAATAATTTTTTCATTATAACAGAACTCCTTTATTTTACTTTAATCAATCTGAAATCATTCTTTTTCAATACAAGCGCATTTGCATCAACGGCTTTACCGGTTTCAAAATCAACCACTTCTTTCACCGGAATATGGAATTTCAATGCCACATTTCCAGCATAACCGAAACTGCATACTGCAAATACCGTTTCTCCGTCATTGCGGCGATATTCTGTCACACGGACACGGGGTGCAACCGTGGAAACAACCCCGGACGGTGCATAGCATGGGAACACCTTCACTTTTTCTGTACCGTAACCAAAGTTTTTCAGTTTACGCCATGTGACACTCCAGACGGATGTTACGCCGCCTGCATTGAGAACCATCGGGATATCGTATGCCATGGTAACAGCCAGGAAGGTACGGGTAACGAATGCCATCTTTTTCCCTGTGATCTGCACCAGAGCTTCCGGGATTGCACCGGATTGGAGTCCGCTGGTACAAATGGTCAGGTAATCTTCACTGAACCGGTCCTGGAAATCCATACTGCCGTATTTGTCTTCCAAGTCAAGAGAAACGGAACCGAGACTGGTAAACGGCAGAATATTGGTATTGGTCATGTGCAACACCAGCATCGGGCGTCCATCCAGAATGGTTTTGCCTTTTTTGCAGAGCATGACAGCGGTCCGTTTGATCAGGGAACGCATATCAAAGATATCAAAATAAGGCTGGATCTTTCCATTTGCCATGGTATAGGCGGGACCTGTCACGGCGTTGGGATTGTGCCAGTCACGGATGTTATCAAAGTAAATACCGTCAAGCCCGTTTTCGATGAGTTTTTCACCATTATAGAGGAAGAAATCCTGATAACTGGCGGTCGGTGTATTATTGTAGTCATCTTCATTATTCGCGCGGTAATCGGAACAGAACCATTCATCCATGAAGACCTGATATTCCGGCCAGCGCAAATGTGTTGCCCGGGGATTGAGATAGGGGACCAGCAAATCGCTGAATGAAGCATAAGAAAATCCGCGCATCAAGTGACGATAGAAGAAATTCTGCCGGTCTTTCGGGTAAGCGGAAAAATTCTTTTTGACATACGCATTCGCAATCTTATCCCAATCCGTCTTTTTCAATGTTCCTTTCTGCACCATATCCAAATGTTTCAGGAAAGAATAATCATGATTTTTCGGCCAGAAATCATATCCGTCACACGCCCAGCAGCCGCCACCGGCAAGCAGGGACATATTCAGCGAATTGACAGCGGGGAAACGTTCCGTAAGCTGACGCCCCGTATTCAACCGCGGACGGCACGGAGATGCCTGGAAGCCGAATGTCAATGTAAACGGTTCTTTCCGCACACAAGGCTGATCCATGAAAAAGATCCGGAGACAGGTGGTATTCCCTTTCCGCACAACAGACGCCATCGGGGTATCCGGCTTGCGGCTCCAGTTTTTATCGCTTTCCGTAAAGAACGCCAAACCTTCCGCCTGATTGCCCAGCCAGATATACGGGCGGAACGCATTGGATACAGCAGCGTGCAATTTGCCCTGTTTGCTGTTCCATAATTCCCCGTCTTTATCCGGCAAAGTGGCAGCAATGTTGTATTTCATGGTATTGCAAGTCGCATGGATCTGACGCGCAAATGCCGTATTCAACGGAATCTCCAATGTCATATTACGGAACTGGAAACTGTTCTGCGGGGTGAATGTGACAGTGGTCTTTACAAAGTTATCGAACTCCATTTCGTTGCGGACATTCAGCCGGAGAGTATCCAATTTCAACGCAGTTTCATGCACACCGCGGTCCGCGGCTTTTTCCAGCCATTTTCCGGATTGCAGGATTGGTGTTTTACCATTGATTTTCAAGGACACCGGGGCGGTGAGAAGTTTATCTGCTTTTCCGGCAGAAACAGCGGAGAAGAAACCGTTGGCAAAAGAGTATTCCGCCATGAGAGTTTTGACTGAGCTGTTTGCATAAATCAGGTTTTTATACGGCGGGATCACAATGCGGTCCAGCCCGATTTTATTATGTTCCCAGGGGAAACGTTCAAAATGGAATTTTTCTTTGAACTTCTGAATTTTGCCATCTTTATATTTGACTTCCGCCATGACAAAATAATCGCCTTTATCTTTCAATGTCAAAGGCAGTTCCGCAACAAATCCGACACCTTCCACTTTCACAGGGATGACTTCCCCGCCCTGCATTTTTCCTTTGGAATCGGTAAGAAATACACGCCCGCCGGCAATACGTGCCATATTCAAAGGATTCCCTTGATTTCCAAGACGCACACAGACTTTGTTGTAATACGGATAGACCCCGAATTCCAGTTGTACACCCGTGCGGACAGAAGGCGTAATCCAACGTTTTTCAATGGGATGCAGCCAGAAAAAATTGCGTTTCAGCAGGATTTTTCCGGAATCAGCAGAGGTGAACAGAATTTGGATCTCGCTGGTAACTTTTGACTTTTCCGTATAATTCAATTCCACTTTTTCTCTTGCACCCGGAGCAACCGTAAATTCACGTTCCACCTGGCGCGGCGCAGCTTCCGAGGTCACTGCAATACGACAGCTGATCCGCTGCGTTTTGTTCGTCGGATTATCAACCACAAAAGTCAATCGGTTCTGCCCTTTGGTATAATCCCCCATGCCGGTAAAACGGACGGATGGCGTGCGCTGGAAGAACCGGACCGGTGTCATACCATCCGGATCGGCAAAAACCATGGTTTGATTGAAGGCACTCTGCTGACTGGGAAATTTCCAGCTGCGGGCAAACTGGAACAGCCAGGCGGCGCCGTCTTTACCTGTTGCCTTTACGCCCATTTCTTTCAATGGAATACGAACTTCCAAATTCCAATATTTTTTATCAATACGGGATACCGCTTTGATTTCCGGATCCCAATCTTTACGGACACGGACACTGACACCACCGTTGACCACGGGGTATTTGACATCATACGTTTTATCCGCCGGGTTGACAATCATATGATACAACGCATCACCATTTGGCGGCATGATCAGAAATTCAACAGAATCATCCAGAAAAATCTTGCTGTCCCGCTTCTTATACCGTTTTTTCAATTTAACATGGGAAGCAGCATCCGGCACTTCACTGCGGCAGGCAAGATAAAGATAATTACGGTCCATCGCAGCATAAAATGTACCTTGACGGGAACTGAGGAAGGCACTGTTATGTTTCAGAAACCCGAATTGCTGAAATCCATCGGCATATTCATCCGCCCCGATCCTGCCATCAACAACCGGAGCTTTCCTTGCATAAGAAGCAACAACCGTTGTCTTTTTGGGTGAAAACGGTTCTGCCGCAAATAATGCGGAACCGCCCAGGCATAATGCCAATAAACATTTGAATACCGAACGCATTATAAAATCCTTTCCTTAAAATATTAACTTTCTGAAAATTTTTAATTAGTGCATTATCAGTGCAGTATAATATATCATAAAATCGTAAAAAGTCAAGAAATTACTGCACTTACGGGTAAAAAAAAGGGTTCTTCGACGGTTTATGCCATAGAATCAGATCTCCTTTGAGCTTGAAAATTCCAGGAACTGCTAGATTTTCAATTTGAAGTACTCACGAAATCATGTAAGAAAAGACTCAATGTCCGAAAGAATTTAGAATCACTGTTAGACCAGCCCTGACGGGGCGGCAAGAGTCAAACAGCCCAGGGTGAAGCGCAGCGTAACCCTGGGA
>JAFVSW010000129.1 GCA_017503545.1 Lentisphaeria bacterium
CACCTTATGGCTATGCCGTGACAAGGCGTGGAAAATAACCATCCACCTTCGCCAAGGCTACGGCGGACAAGCCTCAAACGCTCCGTTTTCAGATCTCAACAAGAGTTTTCAGGCATTTTTGAAGACTTTTGAAATTGCCTCAAAACAATAATGAGGTCAATATGAATCACTCTGAAATTTGTAACCAACTTTTTGAATATATGGTTCCCATGCGGGACGGCGTTAAACTCTATACTGTCATTCAACTTCCTGTAACCGGACAAAAACTGCCGGTGATCATCAAGCGGAATCCTTATGCCGGAGATGTATTGGATTTAGAGGCTTTCCGCAAGGAAAATACCCACGGATATGCCGTAGTGTATCAAGAATGTCGCGGAACCGGACGCAGTGAGGGTGATTGTATTCCGTACATCAATGAACATAATGACGGTTTGGATTTGTTGGATTGGATCCGGAAACAGGATTTTTATAACGGAGAATTGTTTCTTTCCGGTGCCAGTTATCTTGCCTCAGTCCATCTTTCTTACCTTAACACGAATCCGCCGGATGTGAAAGCGGCGTGTTTGATGGTACAGGATTGCCGCCGATATAATCTCTTGTATCGCAACGGCGTATTGAAAAATCGTTCCTGGACGGTTGGCATGTATAAGAAAAATACGATCAAAAAGAAAAATTTTGCAGTGGAAACATTCCGTACACTTCCTCTTGCCGGAATGTCGGAAAAGATTTTCGGAGAATATTCTGAGGCGTTTGAAAATGAAATCAGCCACCCGGATCCCGCCGATCCGTTCTGGCAGACACCGGAAGGCGGTTCCCATTATGCCAACGCTTATTCCGATTGTGATATCCCGATTCTTATGGCGACCGGTTATTATGATATTTACACGGATGGACTTCTCAAGATCTGGAATACATTACCGGAAGCCCGGCGGAAAGATTGTGCCATGATCATGACACCTTTTGATCACGGTTGGACGGGGAATAGTGCTCCCGCAGAAGGGTTTCCCACATTCCCCGGTGCGCGGATGAGAGAAGTTTGCCCGGATTATGAATATATCTGGTTTGATCATATCCGGCTTGGTACTCCACTGCAATTTATCCGGCGCGGGGAAATTGCGTATTACCCGATGTTTGAGGGACCGTGGCGTTATGAAAAATGTTTTACCAACGGAAACAATGCAGTCACGCTGTATTTGACCGGCGATAAAAAACTTTCTGCCTATCCGGACAGCACAAATGAAATCACCTATTTTTATAATCCTTTTGCTCCGGCATCCTTCAAAGGCAGCGGGTGTTATACCTTCGGCAGTATGCAGTATCAGGATCCCCCGGACTTCCGGTATGATGTCATTTCCTTTCTTTCAGACCCGTTTGAGCAAGATTGTCTGGTAAAAGGCGGGAGCGAAGTGGAATTGCATGTGAAGTCAACGGCACCGGATACCTGTTTCTATATCCGCTTGAGTATTGTCCGGGAGGATGGTACGTTGACATTGCGGGATGATATTGACACGATCTGCCGGACGGTTCCGGAATATATTCCCGGTGAAGAAGCGGTATTGCATTATCAATTGGCGGGCCATTGTTACCGGGTCAAAAAAGGAGAACGGTTGCGTCTTGATGTTTCTTCTTCCAATGTTCCGCATTTTCTTGTGCATACGAACCGGAAAGGACCGATGGTGGAACAAACGGGTGCGGATGTGGCATACAATACCGTCGTAACCGGGAAATCCGGTATTACGATTTACACAGAGTAAATTTGCTTTATTGAGATTTGGATTTACAGGAGAAAAAGATTATGTCGGAAAAAAACATCATACTTGAAATGCCGATCCGGATGAATGAATGTGGTCCGGATGGCACATTGCGCTCTCATATCTGGTTTGATTATTTGCAGCATATCGCCGCGATCCATGCGGAAAAACTGGGATTCGGGATCAGTGCGATCAAAGAAAACGGCTTAATCTGGGTATTGTCCCGGATCAAAGTCGTTATGGAAGATGCCCCCCGTTACGATGATATTCTGCAAATCGAAAGTTATCATAACGGTGCGGAAAAACTCTTTGCAAAACGGCAATTTATCATATCATCCGCAGTCAGCGGCAAACGGTTCGGCTATGCTTCCAGTTTTTGGCTGACCCTGGAATTGCCGTCATTCCGTCCCCGTCCGCCAGCCGTATTTCTTGGGGAAGCGGTACATGACAACGAAGAAAAAGAAGAATTTTTCTCTATGCTGGATAAATTATCCTGTCCGGGAGAATTGAGTGGTGAACTGCATTACGATATCAATTCCTCTGTAATTGATTTGAATGATCACCTGAACAATACTTTTTACAGTGCATATGCACTTGACTGGGTGGCGAATGCACGGCAATCTCATATCCATTTCAAGGAAATCCAGGTCAATTACAACCGGGCGATGCAATTCGGAGAAAAATTGATCGTGAAAGGTTGCCTGACGGGTGACGATGGATTTTACGTGGAAG
>JAFVSW010000021.1 GCA_017503545.1 Lentisphaeria bacterium
AATGTCGTTCGACGTCTTATCCCCAGGGTTACGCTGCGCTCACCCTGGGCTGTCTGACTCTTGCCGCCCCATCCGGGGCTTGTTTTACGACAAACCTGTGTTTTATCCGTATATTGAGCTTTGTGTCAATAGAGGTAATTTCAAAAGTCCGGCAAATTTTGACTGAAAAAAGATTGTTGAAGAGATGGAAATGGTAGTTTGATCCGGCGTCGCCTTGCAGCTGTGCCGTGACAAGGTGTGGATTATTTACCATCCACCTTCGCCACGGCTACGGCGGGCCAAGCCACAAACGCTCCGTTGTCAGATCTCAACAAGAGTTTTCAGGCACTTTTGAAGACTTTTGAAATTGCCTTTTTAATCAAAAAAAGATATTATGTGAGACTCCATACAATCTCTCATAATATCTTTTTCAACCGTGCATGATGCAGAATAGAATGGATTACAATTCCCCGATCAAGCGCAGAAAGTTATCCGCAAAAATATTTTTCAGTTCGGCATCTGTCATATGTTCCGCCAGCACACCGCCGATGTTCATACCCGGACTGCATATGGGGAAATCACTGCCGAAAAGGATTTTTTCCGATCCGCATTGATTGACGGCATACCGCAGCATATTCCAACGGAATAATCCGGTTCCGGAAATATCCAGATATGCGTTGTCATAACGGCGGACCAGGTCAATGCGCTTTTCCATATTGCCGATGTCTTCCGGATGGGCAATAACCAGTTTCATTTGCGGGAAATTCTTCAGAATCTTTTCGATAACTTCCCGGTCACTGCAATGGATATTGACAGGCATTCCGAGGCTTTGGGCTGTTTCATAGATCTGAAACATTCCGGGCGAATCGTAAGTCCCGATATTCATACAGTAGGCGACCAGTTCGCCGATCCAGCGGACTCCGTGTTCATGATACATTGTTTCCAATTCCCGGCAGGATTCTTCCGGATAATCGCCATGGATATGAATCCCGGGGATATAAAAGTCGGGGTACATTTCCCGTAATTTCAAGGCATCCCGGTTCATTTGGAACATATCATCCAGCGTTTCCGTTTTCCGGATTACGGAACCGCAGATCTTTTGAATTCCATTCCGGCGTAATTCCGCCATAAACTCTTCTGTTGTTGCGGGGGATCCGAACCGTGCGATGCTGCAATCGTTTGTGAGGAACGGGTGGATATGTGCGTCAATGATATAATGCTCCATTGTGTATTTTCTCCTGTTATGTTGCGGTATAATTTACCACCATACTGAATATTTTGCAAACTGTTTTTGTTTTTTTGTTTGCATTATTGCCGGTCCGGTGTTATAGTGTAGTAAAATAGAATGGAAAGGAGAACTTTGTATATGAAAATTCTGATTTTGATTTTTTCTGTAATGTTTACTGTAAATTTTATCGCCGCAGAACGGGTATCGTATCGGGATGCAAGAGGGCGTAATGCCGGTTCTTCCACCATAAACGGTAATCGGACCACATACCGGGATGCCTCGGGACGAACTGTCGGTACGGCTGTGACGCATGGCAACCGGACCACATACCGGGATGCCTCCGGGCGAACTGTCGGTACCGCTGTGACGCGTGGCAACCGGACCACGTACCGGGATGCTTCCGGCAGAACACAAGGCAGTGCCACGCAATCCGGCAACCGGACCACGTACCGGGATGCTTCCGGCAG
>JAFVSW010000130.1 GCA_017503545.1 Lentisphaeria bacterium
CCAGAATTTTCAGCAATGCCTGCTGAACACCTTCTCCGGAAACGTCACGGGTAATGGATACGTTATCATTTTTCCGGGCAATCTTGTCGATTTCGTCAACATAGATGATACCCAACTGTGCTTTTTCAATATCAAAGTCAGCAGCCTGCACCAGACGCAGAATGATGTTTTCCACGTCTTCGCCCACGTAACCGGCTTCTGTCAGTGTGGTTGCATCGGCAATGCAGAACGGTACATCCAGCAATTCGGCAAGGGTTTTTGCGATCAAGGTCTTACCGGATCCGGTAGGACCGATCAGCAGCACGTTGCTTTTTTCCAATTTAACATCGGAGTCCTCCTGATGGAGACATTTCAGCCGTTTATAGTGATTGTAAACGGCAACAGCCAATGCTTTTTTTGTATTGTCCTGCCCCACGACATACTGATCAAGGACTTCCTTGATTTTTGCCGGCGGGGGAACATTGAGAGAGTCAATATGCTGTTTCTGCTGATTTTTGCCGGGCTTTTTCTGGTCATCGGCATCGGTAAGGATCTGTGAGCAAATCTCTACACAGCGACGGCAGATTGCGACCCCGTGTTCCGTAATGACCATACGCCCTGTCGCCATGGATTCCGGTTTGCCGCAGAAAGAACAAGTGATTTTCTTATCTGACATGGTACAGGATCACTTCTTTTTTGATTTCTTTTCTTCGGTTGCGGGACATGCTTTGTGTTTCATCGCAACATCAACAAGTCCATATTTAGCCGCTTCTTCTGCGGACATGAAATTATCACGGTCCGTATCGGCTTTCACTTTATCCACTGTTTTACCGGTGTGGTAAGCAATAATGGAATTGAGACGGGTGCGGAGCTTCAAAATTTCCTGTGCCTGAATATCAATATCGGATGCCGTACCCTGCGCACCGCCCCAGGGCTGATGGATCATGATACGGGAGTTGGGCAATGCAAAACGTTTGCCTTTCGCACCGGCACAGAGAAGAACTGCACCCATACTGGCAGCCTGTCCGACGCAATAGGTACGGACATCGCAGGAAAGCATCTGCATACAGTCGTAGATTGCGAGACCTGCGGTAACAGAGCCGCCGGGAGAGTTGATATAAAGATCAATATCTTTCTTGGGATCTTCCGACTGGAGGAAAAGGAGTTCTGCAACAATCAGGTTCGCCACATTGTCATCAATGGGGGTTCCCAGAAGAATGATCCGGTCTTTGAGAAGACGGGAATAAATATCATAACCCCGTTCACCGGAACCGGATTGTTCCACGACCATGGGTACGTAAAAAGATTTTGTATCCATTTGTATGACACCTTTCTTTATAAATTGATTACAGCCGGAAGATCAGAAATGAAAGACTTATGCCCAGATTTCTTCGGCAACGGTATGGAGCGTTTTGCCGATGAGCATATCTTCATTGATTTCAGAAAGACCGTTGCCCTGTTCGAGCTGTTTGCGGACTTCTTCTTCTTTTCTGCCGGTATACATGCACATCATGCGGATCTGAGCATCAATTTCTTCTTTTGTGACTTCAATGCCTTTTGCTTTTGCAATGGTGCGGATGATGAAGAATTTACGGACATAATCTTCTGCTGCTTTCTTGGCATCAGCAAGGTGTTTTTCCTGATTCTTCTTGAATTCTTCCACATCTTCCTGAGAACGGACGAGCTGGTTGATCAGACGGTTGAATTCGCGCTGGGAAACTTCAGCAACCATGCTTGCGGGAAGGGTGAATGTCGGGGTTTTTTCCAACAGGAGTTCCAGGAGTTTGCCCTGTTTCTTTTCTGCAGTTTCGTTCTTGATTTCGTTTTCTGCCATCGTGCGGAAGTTTTCCATCATCTTTTCGACAGATTCGATTTTCATTTTGTCTGCAAGAGCCTGATCATCTTTCAGTTCAACTTTGCGCTGACCGTCGTTGATTTTGACTTTGTAATTGACTTTTGCACCGCGGAGTTCTTCCTGGCGCCAGTCAGCAGGATATTCTGCTGTGAATTCGTATTCGCCGCCTTTGACGCCGCCTTTGAGAGCCGCATTCATGCCCGGGATCTGTTCCGGTTCGATAATGTGCAGCCAGGATTCGTCTGCTTTTACTGCGCGGGCAAGAGCCGGAGCAGCATTTTCGGGAAGAGCAAAGTCAGATTCATAAGAAACTTTGAGCATGTCGCCGTCCTGCACTTCGCCATCAAGGGGAGTGTATTCCGCATAGATCTGTTTCATGTATGCCAAACGGTCGGCAATGCGTTTTTCGATGTCATCAACTTCGATTTCCGGTTTTTCAAATGCTTTGTAATCGGGAACTTCGACAGCGGGAGCGATTTCAACCGTAATGCTGAACGTATATTCTTTTGCTTCTGCCGGTTTGTTTTCTGCATTCATTCTGCCGAAAGCGATTACATCCAGTGTGTCCGCTGTTTTTTCGGAGAATGTGGCAAAACCGATCTGCTGGATCTGGCGTTCCACATCTTCCTGAATGTAGTCAGCATAACGTGCTTTGACCATGGAGATGGGAGCTTTACCTGCACGGAAACCGGGCAATTTTGCATATTTTACTGCGTTTTTAGCAGCATCGTTGAAAGCCGCGCCGACACCTTCTGCCGTGACGGTAAAGGTGATTTCGCGTGCGCAAGGTTCTGTTTCTTTGCAATCAAAAGAGATTGCAGATTTGATGATTTCTTGATTTTTCATTTTTTTCATCCTTCTGACTTTATATTATTGTGAAAATTTAAAAATCCAAAATAATCCGACTATTCTGCCGGAATTTAGTAATATACTCCCATTTATTCAAAAAATCCAATCCAAAATGAAAAATATTGCAACTCTTTTTTAATTTTTTTTCGTTTTTTTTTCAATTTTGGACTTTTAAATACAAAAAACTGCGCTATATTACTATCGATTGCACTTGTCCGCCGCATTATTCCGTGTCTTGGCGCACCGGGTGCATATCAAGCCGATTACCAAACGCAACCAACAGCAGGAGTGTTACAATGGCCGGTACGCCCAAACTTATTATTTTATCTGAACAGTTCCGGGGGAGAACGTTTGAATTGTCGCGCGATCAGCATACTGTCGGACGTGTTGATGAACGTGATATTTGCATCAAAGACCCCACTGTCAGTACTTATCATTGCCGTTTTGTTAAAAATGGAAATACCTATCTTCTCGAAGATCAGGGATCAACCAATGGTACAAGAGTGAATAATGTTCCTATCGTTTCCCAGCTTCTGCAGAACAGTGATATTCTGCAGATCGGCGGCGTGGAAGTCCTTTATGACTGCGATGACAAATCCGTAACGACGGTTGTGCAGCAGCAGACTAAAACCGATATTGATATTACTGCGGCAAGCACAACGCAGCAGATCCGCCGTATGGAACAGCTCGGTTTTGCCAAACGGCAGAAAAACAATAAGGCGCAGAAATTGATGCTCGGTATCATTGCCGCATTGGCACTTCTGGTTATCTGCCTGCTCGCATTCCTGGTTATCAGCATCAGCAAACACAGCAATAAATCCGGTGCAAGCTATCATGCTCCCGCCGGTATTACGCATGTGTTCAGAGCATAAATGAGATAAGGTGGTGACTGCAATATGAGTCAAGGACCGGAAAATCGCAGTAAACGGCCGCCGTTTGCATTGTTTGCATGGCTGCTTGTTTTTATCGCAGGTTTGTTTATTTTTGTTTTCCGTTACGATCATTCATCCAGCCGGAAACAGGAATGGACTCCTTATGAATTTGAACAGAATTTGGAAAAAGGCAATATCATTTCCGCAGAAATTATGCCGGAATCCGATAAAATCCTTTTTGTCGAAGGTAAATTTTCGGATAAAGTGGCGGCGGATGATACAGATCTTTCTGTCGCGCGGGAAGGGGACAACCTCAAGTCTTATTCCACCCGGATTTATGCTACCGATAAGTTGATCACTCAATTGCAGCGCAATGGAGTCAAAGTCAATTATCTTCAGCGTGACAACTGGTACAAAAGTCTGTTGTTCAATGTTATTGTCGGTATTCTTATTATTGGATTTATTTATCTCCTCTTTACCCGTCAGATGCGCAGTGCCGGTAAAGGTGCCATGCAGTTCGGACGCAGTAAAGCAAGAATGATTCTCCCCGAAGAACACGGCAAAAAATTTGATGATGTCGCCGGTTGTGATGAAGCTAAAGAAGAAACCAAAGAAATTGTGGATTATCTTAAAGATCCGCTGAAATTTAAAATGCTCGGCGGCAAAATTCCCCGGGGCGCATTGCTTTCCGGGCCTCCGGGTACCGGGAAAACTTTGATGGCAAAAGCGGTGTCCGGTGAATCCGGTGTGCCGTTCTTTGCCATCAGCGGTTCCGACTTTGTGGAAATGTTTGTCGGGGTCGGTGCAAGCCGTGTTCGTGATATGTTTGATCAGGCACGCAAACATGCACCCTGTCTGATTTTTATTGACGAAATCGATGCAGTCGGACGTTCCCGTTTTACCGGGATCGGTGGCGGTCATGACGAACGTGAACAGACTTTGAACGCACTCCTTGTGGAAATGGATGGTTTGGAAACACAGGAAGGTGTGATCGTTCTTGCCGCAACCAACCGTGCGGATGTGCTTGATCCGGCGTTGCTCCGTCCGGGCCGTTTTGACCGTCAGATTGTGATTGACCTGCCGGATATCAAAGGACGACGTCAGATCCTCGGCGGTCATGCAAAAAATATTAAATTGGAACCGGATACCGATCTGGATGCAATTGCCAGAAGTACCCCCGGATTCAGCGGTGCCGATTTGGCGAATCTTATCAATGAAGCCGCTCTCCTGGCTGCCCGTTACAACCGGACTGCCGCCACACAGCAGGACTTGGAAGAAGCACGGGATAAAGTCTGTTTCGGCAGAGAACGCCGCAGTCGTCAGATTCCGGATCACGAACGCCGTTTGACTGCCTGGCATGAAGCCGGTCATACCATTGTCAATCTGTTCTGTAAACATGGTACGCCCCTTCATAAAGTCACGATCATTCCCCGCGGACGTGCCCTTGGCATGACCATGATGGTGGAAAAGGAAGACCGTTATTCCCGTACCAAACTGGAAATGTTGGATGGGATTGCCATGAGTATGGGCGGTCGTGTTGCCGAAGAATTGGTATTCGGTGACATCACCAGCGGTGCCCAGCAGGATATTTCCCATGCAACGGATATTGCACATGCTATGGTGTGTGCTTTCGGTATGAGCGAAAAACTCGGACCTGTCAAATACGATGAACGGTCAGAACATATCTATCTCGGACGGGATATCACACGCAATGAATCCTGTTCTGAAGCAACACGGCAGGAAATCGACAAAGAAGTCAGCCGGATCATCCGGGAAGGCCATGACCGTGCGGTTCAGATTCTTACGGAACAGCGTGCCATGTTGGATAAACTGGCGTTGGCTCTGTTGGAAAAAGAAACGATGTCTGCGGATGAGATCCGCACGTTGCTGGATCTGCCGGATCCGGAAGATGTGCCCCGTCATGTCCCGCAGAATGTTGCTGTGGAATCCGCTCCGGAATCTGCAACCGATGATACGCAGACTGACGGTAACGAATGACAAAGGCAGAAGTCCTTTCTTTGCTCCGGGTAACACCGGACGGGGTTGTGCTTCCCTGTAAAGCGCAGCCCCGGTCATCCCGTAATGCTATGGGGGATCTCTATGGTGATGCGGTCAAGATTTTTCTGACTGCACCGCCGGTGGAGGGGAAAGCCAATGCGGAATTGTGTAAATTTCTTGCAAAAGCCGCAGGTCTCCCGAAAAGCGCAGTCTCTGTGGTCAGCGGCGATACCTCCCGTAATAAAATGGTTTGTTTCTGCAATATCACTCCCGATGAATTGGCGGAGAAATTGTCCTCATGCTGAACCTTTTTGCCCCTTTGAAAGCCGGTCAATCCGTTCTGCTTGCCTTCAGCGGCGGAATTGATTCCTCTGCTGCTGCCGTCCTTGCAAAACAGGCAGGCTTGCAAGTCCACGCCGTCTATATGGAATTATTCCCCGGTAAGGATTTGACACGTGTCCGGCAAGTTGCGGATCAATTGAAAATCGATCTGGAAGTCCTGGAACTTACTTCCCAATTCCGGGAAAAAGTCATGAAATATTGTTGGGAGGAATACCGGGACGGCAGAACGCCAAACCCGTGTGCGTTGTGTAATCCCGTATTCAAATTCGGGGTTCTTATGGAATATGCAAAACAGAAAAAGTATGATGCTCTTGTGACGGGACATTATGCTTCGCTTCAATGTTTGCCATCCGGTCATAAAGGATTGTTCCGTGGGGCTGACCGGAAGAAGGATCAAAGTTATTTTCTTTTCGGTCTCACGCAAGAACAATTGGATTTCAGCTGCTTTCCGCTGGGCGGTATGACAAAAGATCAAGTGCGTGCCATTGTGACAGACTTGAATTTGCCTAATGCTTCTGATCCGGAAAGTCAGGATATTTGTTTTGCCACGCCTGATTTATCGGTTGGCGAATTGCTCCGGCAGACTTTTGATGGTGAAATGAAAAGCGGAAATTTTGTCGATTCCAATGGCAAAATTCTGGGAAAACATAACGGGATCCATACTTTTACACCCGGTCAACGCAAAGGGACAGGGGTCGCCTTGGGCAAACCCGCCTATGTTCGCTCCATCTCTGCGGAACGTAATGAAGTGGAATTGGTGACGGACAGTGCATTGCTGATGGCGGATTCCCTCCGTTTTCATGGTCTGGTGACACATGATGATTTGCCGTCTGAATTCCGTGCTTTGATCCAGATCCGTTATCGTTCCATTCCGGTGGAGGGGACGGTGAAACTTTCCGGTGATGGTTGCGGGATCGTGCAATTTGATAATCCAGTCCGTTCGGTCACGCCGGGACAGGCAGTGGTCTTCTATGATGATCTCCGCCAGATCGCCGGTGGCTGGATCGATTGATTTTTTTTGCAGGGGGAAAACCTTTTTGAAAAAAGTTTTTCCCCCTCTTCGACGGTTTGTTCCATAAAATCAAATCTTATTTGAGTTTAATATTCTCTGAAGTTTATGCCTTTTCGATTTTAAATACCCTCGGATTTATACAAGAAAAGAACTCAACGTCCGAATAAGCTGAGATGAATCTAGAACCAGTGCCAAC
>JAFVSW010000022.1 GCA_017503545.1 Lentisphaeria bacterium
CTATGACAGCCTCCGCGTTGAAGACGTTCCGCAGGAACTGGATTCATCGTGGAGGCAATGACTTCCGGAAAATCATCGCATTGGCGAATATGTCATTCCGTACCGGAACGCCATATCCGCCAATGCCGGTCTTGGACGATGTAGTTCTAATGCCTTATCCCAGGGTTACGCTTCGCTCACCCTGGGCTGTCTGACTCTTGCCGCCCTTACAGGGCTTGTTTTCCGGTAAATCCGAGCTTGTTCGGACGTTAAGTTTTTCTTCCATAAATTCGTGAGTACTTCAAATTGAAAATCTATCAACTGCCGGAAATTTCAAGCTCAAAGAAAATCTGATTTTATGGCACAAACCGTCGAAGAGGCAAAAAATCCCCGCTCCGGATTGCCGGAACAGGGACTTGTTGGTTGAGTCCTGATCTTTTATCAGTCAATTTCAGGAAGACGTGCAAAACTGTTCTGCAATTCTTCATCGGAGGGGATGTAATCGCCCATTTTACCTTCGTTATATTTCTGATATGTAAACATATCGAAATATCCGGTACCGGTAAGACCGATCACGATATTTTTTGCTTCTCCCGTTTCTTTGCAGCGCAATGCTTCTTTGATGGCAACGCAGATGGCATGGCTGCTTTCCGGTGCCGGGAGTGTTCCTTCGCAGCGGGCAAAACGGACAGCCGCTTCAAAGACTTCAGTCTGCGTGACAGAGGTCGCTTCCATATAGCCGTCATGATACAACTGGGAAAGTGTGCCGCTCATACCGTGATAACGCAAACCGCCGGCATGACTGGAGGACGGGATGAATTCTGCGCCCAGTGTGTACATTTTCTGGAGCGGACAAATCTTACCGGTATCACAGTAGTCGTATGCAAATTTACCTCTGGTCAGACTGGGACAGGAGGAGGGTTCAACCGCGATCAGACGGTATTGATTTTCTCCGCGGAGCATTTCCCCGACAAAGGGAGAGATCAAGCCGCCGAGATTGGAACCGCCGCCGGCGCAACCGATGATGATATCCGCTTTTACACCGTATTTTTCCAACGCCGTTTTTGTTTCCAGACCGATCACACTCTGATGAAGCAGAACATGGGAGAGGACAGAACCGGGCAGATAACGGTTGCACGGATTTGCCATGACTTCTTCCACCGCTTCGGAGATGGCACAACCCAAACTGCCGCTGGTTCCGGGGAAGGCTTCCAGAATTTTCCGTCCGGCTTCTGTCAATGTGGAAGGGGAGGGGGTCACATTGGCACCGTAAGTACGCATGACTTCCCGGCGGAACGGTTTCTGTTCATAAGAGACTTTGACCATGTAAACATGACATGCCAATTTGAAATAGGCACTTGCCATGGAAAGAGCGGTACCCCATTGTCCGGCACCCGTTTCTGTTACAACACCGGTCAGCCCCTGCTGTTTTGCGTAGTAAGCCTGTGCGATAGCGGAGTTGAGTTTATGACTGCCGGAAGTATTTCCGCCTTCAAACTTATAAAAGATCTTGGCGGGAGTACCCAGTTCTTTTTCCAGAAATTCCGCATGGATCAAGGGGGAGGGACGATACATTTTATAGAAATTGCGGATTTCTTCCGGAATGGGAATGAACGCATCGGTATCATTGAGTTCCTGCCGCGCGATCTCATCGCAGAAAACACTGCGCAGATCCTCGAAAGTGACGGGTTTTTTTGTTGCCGGGTTGAGCAGCGGCGCCGGTTTATTTTTCATATCGGCGCGAACGTTATACCATTCTTTGGGCATTTCATTTTCGCTCAAATAAATTTTGTACGGCATGTTCTTTTCCATTTTCCTTACTCCTTCATATTTTATATTTTTTTCTGTTTTCATTCATCCAAAAGAAAAACCCTGTCCGCTTGTTCTGCCGGACAGGGTTTTGATTTACAAAAAAAGGCGAATCAGCATTTTCTCTGATCCGCCGAATATGTATGCACAAATACGTCCGACGGAGAATCACCGCCAACGCCACCAACCAAAAAATTGTATGTTTTGAGAAATAATCGTTTTCATAATGTTAGTTAATTTACCACGGAAAAAATAAATTGCAAATAAAAAAATGAAAAAATTATGAAAAAATCTATTTTCACTCAATCCTCTCTTGTATTTTGCGTGGATAAAGTTATATTATTCATCCGATTTTTGATTATTTTACAACACGGGAAAATACATGATACGATTGGATAAATATCTTTCTGATGCTACCCCTCACAGCCGCAAAGATGTACGGGGGTTGGTCAAACGCAATGCCATCACCGTAAACGGAACGGTCGCAAAAACGCCGGATATGAAGATCAATGAGGAAAAAGATCTTATTACTGTGAACGGAATTCCTGTTGTATACCGGAAATTTATCTATCTTATGCTGAATAAACCACAGGGGTATTTGAGTGCAACGGAAGATGATCGGGATCCCGTTGTGGTGGATCTTGTGCCGGAAGAATTGAAACATTTTGCCCCGTTCCCTGTGGGCAGATTGGATAAGGATACAGAAGGTTTATTGCTTCTGACCAATGACGGTCAGTTCGATCATGAATTGATGTCACCACGGAAGAATTTGTATAAACGTTATTATGCAGAATTGGATTTGCCTGCTGTTGAACAGGATATCGCAACTTTTGCTGCGGGGATGGAATTTAAGGAGTTCACTGCAAAACCGGCACGGTTGGAAATCGACCCGGTGGATCCCCGGAAAGTATATGTGGAGATTGCCGAGGGGAAATATCACCAGGTCAAACGGATGTGTGAACGGGTCGGAAAAAATGTTTTGTTTCTGAAACGGGTTGCGATCGGGGAGTTGCGTTTGGATCCTTCATTGGAATGTGGAAAAGTCCGTGAATTGACGGCGGACGAACTGGCACTTTTCGGTTGGTGATTACCCTTTTATTTTGTCTGAACTATTTGTAAACTATTCAAACGCAGTCTGTAAACTTATAAAAAAATGAGTTTGATAATTTAAAAAAATAAGATTTTTTTTGCGCCTGAATTTGTAATAAAAATCACACTGGTTTATATTAGCCCTGAAATTAAACTATTTTTGGTTTAGAATACAAGGAGCTGTATTCCAGTGAAAAATAATTTAGGCAATCAAACGGAACGTGCAAAACAGGCATTGATCAATTATATCCGGGACCGGAAATTGAAAGCCGGGGATTTTCTCCCCGTGCAGAATGATTTGCGGTCTATGTTCGGTGTCGGTGCTGTGACGATCCAACGTGCTGTGGCTGCGTTGAAAGATGCGGGGATGCTTACCTCTATTCCCCGCAAGGGCGTAATGATCAAAAATCCGGAGCCTAATGGTTTTACGGGCCGTGAGATCGGGCTGGTGAGTATGTATCGCAGTTATGACCCCTTTTCCATGTGTGTGATGCAATGTTTACAGCTGCAATTGCATTTTGCCGCTTGTCAGAGCAAATTATTTGTGCGTAATTTCCCGGAAATGACCCATGTGGATACGTTATCCTATTTTGATGGATTGAAACGTTGCGTAGAGCAAAAGCAGCTTCACGGATTGATCACTGCGGTTTCTTTTGATGAAAAAACATGGGAGTTTTTCCATAAGCATGATTTACCGGTTGTCTCTCTTGCCTCCGCATCCAGAAATGGCGGATACCGCATCATTCACGGTACGGATGTAAAACGCATGTTTCAATTGGTGCGGGAATGCGGCTTGCTGCGACCCGCCATGATCCATTGCGGTTATCCGGCTGTGGAGCAGATACGTAATGAATTCACAGCCGGATGCAGTATGCCGCTGGAAGATTATCTTTTTTTCCTGGCACCGGAGATGGTTCCGGAAAATCGACCGCAGGATTGGCACAATGGAATGTGTGATGTGATGGACCGGATCGCCGCCATGCCGCCGGAACGCCGCCCGGATGTTGTACTGATCCCTGATGATTTTCTTGTCGCGGAATTTCACAGAAAATTAGTTCTGGCAAGATTGAAAGGTTTTGATTGGAAACCGCATCTGATCTATTGCCGTCATCCTCAATTGCCGTTATTCTCGCCGGAAGATATTCCGGGTGATTATTTTGAACGGGATTTGATGCAATATGCAGAAGTTACCGTGCAGACGTTATTGAAGTTGATCCGTGGAGAAAGAGTGCCTCAGGAATTGGTTCTTGTCCCGACAGAATATCATCCGTTTCGCAGACGCAAATAACACAAGGAGCCGTGCATGAATAATTCAGAGATAAAGAAAACAGGTAACAGAAGAGAATTCTTCTTTGACGATTTTTGTACAGCCGAATGTCATGGTTTGGTACGTCGTTTTCCGGTACCGGTTGCCAATCCACCGGAACCGGCTCAACCCCGCGGGTATTATATGACGATGCTTCAGGACAATGGCATGATTCATTGTTACTATCGCGGCAATTTCAATGATTATACCGGACATCATCCGGAATTTACGGTCAAGCCCGGATTTCTTGGTGAATATACAGCGTATGCCCGGAGTTTTCAGGGAATCAAGTTTTTGAAACCGCCTTTGTTCCTGTATGACTGCGGCGTGCCGAATGTGTTATATGCAATGGAAAAAGGAGTTCATAACTTTTGTCCGTTTTATGATGAAAACCCGGCATGTCCTCCGGAACAGCGTTATAAAGCCATTGCCGGGGTCAGTGATCTTGGAGGTCTCTACGGGTTTGCCGGTTCGGATCCGGTTGGATTCAAACGGATTCAGGAAACACCGGTCATTCCGGCGGATCCGGCGTGGGGATATTGCATGGATTCCCAGAATGTGACATTCTGGTCGGAGTTGGAAGGATGTTACGTTTGTTATTTCCGGATCAACAAGGGAGCGGACGGACAGGAAATGCGCACTGTTGCAAAAGTGACAAGTCCGGACTTTATTCATTGGAGCAAACCGGAAATTCCGACGTTGAATTATCCGGGTGAAAATTTATATGTCTCACTGCTTGCGCCGTATTATCGTGCCAAACATATTTATATCGGTACTCCGACCCGGTATTTTGAGGATCGCGGATCCGCTACGGATATTTCACTGATTTTCAGTCGTGACGGAAAAAACTTTATCCGGCCTCTGGGGAATGCGGCATGGATCAAACCGGGACCGCAGCCGGAAGCGTGGCAGAATCGTTACAATTATCTGGCATACAATCCGGTACAGACCGGAACGGCGGAAATGAGTTATTATCATATTCAATCCGGAGTCCGTTATTCCATGCGTCTGGACGGATACGCATGTCTTTCTGCGGGAGGGGATACGGGGGAATGGATATCCAAACGGATCGAATACGACAGCGGTGAGCTGGAATTCTATGTCGCTACCGGTGCCGGTGGTTCTTTCCGTGTGGAATTGCAAAATGCAGATGGTACTCCGATTCCGGGCTTCCGTTTGGAAAACAGTCGGAACTTTTACGGCGATTCCGTTGCTTATATTGCCGAATGGGAGAACGGGACATCCTGCCGGAACGATTTGAAAAAGGGGCAGCCTCTCCGTATCCGCTGTGTAATGCAAGATTGTGATCTTTACAGTTTTAAATTTAATGAATCTATAAATCAGAAAGGTAAATGAGATGTTGAAAAAAACTATTGCAGTAATGTTTTTGCTGTCGGCAGCGTTATGGAACATGATTGCCGATGCAACGTTGTTTGACAATCGCAGAACGGATGCCGTGATCGTGGCCTCTGATTCCGCCGCACCAATGGCAAAATATGCCGCGCGGGAAATGCAATATTTTATGAAAAAATCCGGCGGCGTTACTATGCCCATTGTCAACAAGCCGGGGAGCGGAACGAATATCTTTATCGGAGAAAGTCAATACTCCAAGGATGCAAAACTGTCTCTCAATGGTTTGACGTATGATGGTTTCAAAATCGTTGTCAAAGGAAAAAATCTCTATATTTTCGGGCGTGACCGCAACAAAAAAACACCGTTGGTCAGTAAGCAGAATTTACGGGAAGTTCACATCTATAATAAGAAACTGGATCTTTGTGCGTTTGGTGAAACGGGGACATTATTCGGGGTATATCATTTTCTCCGCACATTTGCCGGAATTGACTGGATCCTTCCCGGTGAAATCGGTGAAGAAGTACCAAAATTATCCCGTTTGATCGTCAAGGATATGGCGTTTCAGAAAAATCCCGATTATTATTACCGGGTTCCTTATTATTTCCTGTTCAACCGGGATCCGGATTCCTCTATCTGGTATCGCCGTGCCGGTTTCGGTGCTCCGTTCCCTGCCGACATCAACCACAGCTTCAAATTCATGAAGAAATACTTTGTAAAACATCCGGAATGGTTTGCACTGGTGGATGGTAAGCGGGATTATAATATCACCTGTCTGGGCGATGGCAACCTCTGTCTTTCCAACAAAGGTTTGCTGGAACAATATATCAAAGATGCCCGTGCGTATTTTGATGCTTATCCGGATATCGATGTTTTCGCAGTTATGCCGAATGATATTTTCAAGCGGGTTTGCGAGTGTCCTGATTGTCAGAAGCAAGTTGATCAGAACAAGCCAATGAATGAAAGATGTTCCAATTATGTTTGGAATTTTGTCAACGAAGTTGCGAAAGGTGTCGCTAAAACACATCCCGGCAAGTTGATCGCCTGTTGTGCTTACGAAACGTATCAGGGAGTGCCCGATCGGGTGAAATTGGAACCGAATGTTGCCGTGATGATCACAAAAGCACGCAGTTTCCAATTCGATAAAGGATATCGCTGGCGTACAAAAGTGCTTCCTTACATATGGAAAAAAGCGGTCAAAAATCTCTATGTATGGGAATATTATTGCTGGGACAGTCAACAATCTCACTTGAGTGGGCTGCCGCTGCTGTTTACGGAATGGACTCAGCAGGATCTCCGCGACATGAAAGGTGTTATGGCAGGCGAATTTATCGATGGCGGTGCCGGAACCCGCAGAGATTGGAAAGCCGTCAACCCTGCCTTGAATACCATCAGTTACTATGTGACCGGGCGTCTTTACTGGGATACTACTCTCAATGCCGCTGACCTGGTTGCGGAATATTGTAAAAAATGTTACGGCCCCGGTGCAGCGGATATGCTGAAATACTGGAGACGGGCAGAAGAATTGTGGACAAAAAACAATCACGTCACCAAACGCAGTGCAGCGGATAATGTTCACTCCACGATCTATACCAATAAGGTGCTTTTGGAACTGAAAGGTTATGTGGAAGCCGCAATGAAAAAAGTTGCTCCCGGCAGCGTATATGCAAAACGCATTGAGGCTTTGCAGAATGAGTTTTATCCCCATGTGGAAAAAATGACAAGTGTGCAAAGCCGTATCCCGTCAACTCAAATCAAACGTACCACAGTCAAACCGGTCATTGATGGCAAACGGGAATCGCTCTGGCGTCGTTCCAACGTCCTGCGTTTTGTTCAGGCATTCGATGCCACCCCGCCGATGGCAGATACTTTTGCCCGGATATTGCATGATGATGAATATCTGTATATCTTTGTCAACTGTTTCGAACCGCGTATGTCTGCAATCGTTACAAAGCAGACGCAGAACCGGAATATGAAGCATCCTTATATCTGGGAAGATGACTCACTGGAAATCTTTATTTCTCCGGATGCGGCAAAACCGGAACGGGCTGTTCAGTTGATCATCAATGCCGCCGGTGTTTATTCCGATGGCTGTTATTCCACAAAGAAGAACCGGATTCCTCATCAATTTGAAAAATACGATTCAAAACTGATCTGCAAAGCCGGAAAAGATAAAAACGGTTGGACGCTTGAACTTGCCATCCCGAAAAAATCATTGCATCTGGATGGTTGTGCACCTGCTGAAAAATGGCGGTTGAACATCGGCAGAAACCGGAATTATATCAATATCGATTCCAGAGAGCTTGAACGCAGCAGTTGGAGTGCCGTCCTCAACAAAGGCTGGTATATTCCATCCCGTTTCGGTAATGTCACGTTAGAAAAATAAACATAAAAGGAAAGGTTCGTAACCATGAGTAAAAGAAATTTCACTTTGATCGAATTGCTGGTCGTAATTTCCATCATCGCCATTCTGGCATCCATGTTGATGCCCGCATTGGGAAAAGCGAAAGAAACCGCACGTTCCGCACAATGCAGATCCAATCTTAAAGAAATCGTATTGGAATGTAATCTTTATGCCTCCGATAATATGGATACACCAGTTACCACCTACAACGGTGGGAATGATTATAAAGGCTGGGTCAATATCCTGCAGGGAAAAAAGACTGCACAACAGAATTGGGTGAAAGCCGGACAGTTTCATTGTCCTTCCGATACCATGTTCCAGTCCGGTGCAACGC
>JAFVSW010000131.1 GCA_017503545.1 Lentisphaeria bacterium
ACATAGGCAATACCCGGAACGGAAAGCGTCGCACAATACTCCGGAGAAAGCACAACAATACCGGAGGGGAAAATTCCGGCAGTTTTGATCCGGCTGTCAAACCGGATGTCACACACAGAAAGCAGGTGGGTAAAATGCGGACAGCAGAGCCTCAATATCTGCAATGCAAACTTCAAACGCTTTTCCATTATTTTATCCCGATCAATTGCTGTAAAATCTTTACAATAAAATCTTCACCGGCAATATTCTTCCAATCATATACCGCATCAACCAGCAGCACATTGCAATCTTCCGGAGTAAGACGTTTGAAGAATGGCATAAAATATTTCTGTGGGATTTCTCGTATCGGCTTATACCATGTACTGGAACGGGATACTGCTGCATTACGGATACTTTGCATCACATAATAATGGGTCATTACTGCCCGGTCCTCGTTACTGTAATTTATTTTTTCAGGATGGTATATATATTCAAGGGGATTATCAATGTCTTCCAGATTGAACGCCCAGAAATCAATAAAAACGGCTGCATCCTGTGGGGAAAGATTGCCATAAGCAAGAGCTTCAACCAAATGATAATCCGCTTTGCCTCCCTGACTGTCTTCCAGCAAATCAATCGCCCGTGAAAGATTTGCCCAGGCGCGCGGGGTGGAAAATGGAGCGATCACTCTGGGGATCGTTCTCTGTAAACCTTCCCGGCAATATTGGATATAAGAAATAACATCCTGCCGTATATGATTTGTTTTTGCCCATTGAAGCCACTCCTCGGCATCCACTTCAAGATTAAGCATGATCAGGCGGTTGATCAAAGCGGAAGAAACCTCTTTTACCAGTGCCTGATCTTCCGCCCGGTTCCCTGCAGCAACGACCCAGGTGCCCGCAGGAAGTTTATATTCCCCGACCCGCCGTTCCAGCAGCAGAGAATAAAATGCCTTCTGTATATCTGGAGTACAGGCGGGCAACTCATCCAGGAACAAACAGAACTTTTCATCTTTTTCAGGCAGAAGTACCCGGGGCGGACAAAAGACCGACCGTTCCCCGATGATCCGGGGGATTCCGCTGACATCTTCCGGAGCGATTTGCGTACCCAAAAGTGATTTACATTCCAGATTGGCAGCATCCGCACATTGTTTTATCGCTTCTGACTTTCCCACACCGGGGGCAGAAAGCAGAATGACGCTGTGCTGTTCAGCCAATTCTGTAACAACTGCTTTTGCTTCAGAAATTGTAAGAGTTGCCGTGTTCCATGAAGAAGAATTTTGTTTCAGAAACATATTCGCATCCTCACAGGAAACACTACCGTAAAGTAGAGCTGTTTTTATCCGGTCAGTCAATTTACCTGCCTTTTCCAGCCGGGTCATTGCTCCCGAAAGAGTTGTCCATGACCGCGGGGTGGAAAACGGAACAGATTTCATTGTGGGAACCCGCTGGAGAGCTTCAGGATTTGAGGCAATAAAATCTGTAATTTCGTTGCGGACACCATGTTTTTTTGCCCAGTTGAGCC
>JAFVSW010000132.1 GCA_017503545.1 Lentisphaeria bacterium
GCAAAATCACACAGGCATTGCACATCCCATTGCGCAAAGCGGGGATCGATCAGGTATTCCTCAATGGCAAAGAATTTTCCGATTATACCGTGCAGAGCGGATGGGAAAGAAGTTATCTTGCAATGGATTTGGAAAATACGGAAAACGTTGTCACGCTTGAAATCTATTACATGGATAAAGCATACCCTGCCCTTGAACAGCAGGAAATCGCCACATTCGCCGGCAATACGGAAATGCTGCGTATCAGCAATGGCTGTATCACCGGCATCACCGCGCCGGAAAATATTACAATTCTCCCTCCGAAAAATTGCAATGCACGTATGCTTAAAATTTCCGGCGAACCCGGTTATTATGACTGCTTTGTGAAAGTGGAAACAAAAGAAGGCATCACCATTGAATTGCCGCTTACCATTAAAATTCAGGCAGAAATCACAGCAGATACGCCCCTTGCAATAACCAATGTGGAACATGTGGACATCTCCGGAAATTTCAATTCCTCTTTGACCGCAATTCATGAACAGGATTTTGTTTCGCCCCGCCCCGCCGGATACTCTATCGGAATGCGGAAAAACGGCCGTTACGCATGGGAATGGAATCATTTCGGTCATAACGGATTGAATGTGGACGACTCCATTCTCCGGAACAGCAATGGCGTTTACACCTCACCTTCCGGCATCACATTTGCCACACCGGAAAACGGCAACAATGCGGCATGTGTTTCTATTTGGGATAATTTCCCGACGACTATGACATTCCCCGTTTCCGGCAAGGCTTCAGAAATGGCGATCCTCCTCAGCGGCACCACTTTTGCCATGCAGGCATATGTGGTCAATTTCCGTTTGACCGTTCGCTACAAAGACGGAACGGAAACCGTTTCCGAACTGATCCACCCGGTCAACTTTGATGATTTCCTGGTCCCTGCCCTCCAAACGGCGGATGAGGTTTGTTACTTCAGCGACCGGACACATGGTCAGATTCACCGTATCAAACTGGATCCGGCAAAAGAACTGGAAAGTCTCACAACAGAAGCGATTGCCAATGAAACAATTTTGGATGTTCTGGCAATTTCCCTGTTGAAATAATCGTTCCTCCAAAAACGTACACAGAAACGCACAGTACCTCTTTTCAGGGCTGTGCGTTTTTTTTATTTGCATTTCCGGAAAATCATGCTACATTACGAAAAAATAAACAGGAGTCTTTTATGACAGAAGGATTGAACAACTCACCCGTGCTTTGCGGACAATATCGTATTCTTTCCCGGATTTCAGAAAATATTACTGGTACGATATATCAATGTCTGGATGAAACAACCGGCGATACGGTTGCGCTGAAACAATTGCCTGCAATTCTGACCAATCATGAAGACGAAATGCAACTTATCACAGAGACTGTTCAACCGCTGTATAAACTCAATCACCAGAATATTGCATCGTTTCGGCAATTGATCAAAGATACAGAAAATAATGTCTGTTTTCTCATCACAGACTATGTGGCAGGTTGTGATTTGACCGCTTGGATGCGAAAGAAACGCATTGATGGTGTGCTTCCGCATCATGAAATAGTCCCCGTAATCAAACAAATTGCTGATGCCCTTGATTATGCACACAGCCAGCAGGTCATTCATAAAGCTCTCAAACCGGAAAATATCATGATTGAACCGGATGGAACAGTACGACTCCTCAACTTTTCCATTTCCGCACAAATACGGGAATGTATCGCCCGCTTGCAGCCCGATCTTGGTGAAACACGCAGCAATGGACCATATATCGCCCCGGAACAATGGCGGGATAAAAAAGCATGTGCCAATACCGATCAATATGCCCTCGGTATTCTTGTTTATGAACTCCTCGCCGGAGAATTGCCATACAAATGCACCAGACAGACCAGTCTTGCCATCATGAAAGAACTTACGGTGACGGAAGAACCGGAACCCATCGAAAGTGTTACGCCGCAAGTTTGGAATATTATTGACCGTGCGGTCAAAAAAGAACCGGCAGAACGTTTTCCATTATGTAAATCCTTTGCCTTTGCACTGGAACAGGCAATTCCTGTACCGACAACGGAATTGCCCGGGGAAACACAAACTGCCATCCCGCAGAATAAAAAAAGCGGTGGAATAATATGGGCTGCATTGACTGGAATCATCGGTGCGGCTGCCGGATATTTTATCTATAAAACAATCGGTGGGGGCATCGGTTTTGCTGCCGGATTCATCATCGGCTTATTATTCCGCAGAAAATAAAAAGGTTCTTCGACGGTTTGTACCACAATTATGCTCAAAAATATATAATAAACAAATACAGAATGTAGAATCGACCTGTTTTACACGTAAAATAAGCATAAACCTTAACGTCCAGACAAACTTGGATTTACCGATAGACCAGCCCTGACAGGGCGGCAAGAGTCAGACATCCCAGGGTGAAGCGCAGCGTAACCCTGGGATAAGACATTGAATAATATTGTCCCATGACAGCCTCCGCGTTGAAGACGTTCCGC
>JAFVSW010000133.1 GCA_017503545.1 Lentisphaeria bacterium
AACGCATAACATGCTGATATCTCGCAGATGTTCCGGCAGAACGACAGGTTCTTCCGGCCACGTTGCGATACGGTATCTCCGGTCGCTCCATTGCCAGAATACATCATCTGGCATGGAAAGCAATTTCTGCATTGCCGGATTCTGCGGATCGGAAAATGCCGGATTATTGGTGAAATGCACATAATTTTCGCACAGGATCCAAGCATCTTTGTTTACACTGCGGATCACTTTGACTGCATCAGGATAAATTGCAGCCATGTCTTCAAGGGAGAGGGAACAGACGGCAGCATCGCCGCCGCCCATTTCCCATCGCCTTTGCCGACACCGGCTGCACATGCACATTCCTGAATCACCCGATTCAATCTGCACGCCTCCCAGCTCAGGCAAAACCAGAAACAGCCAGGCAAGACTGTCCAGAACAAAATTGCGGACAAGCGGGTCAGAAGGACAGGCGGATGGCTGGCTTTTGAAACCGTATGGATAGCTGTATTTCAAATATTTCGGTTCATTGCTGGAGTTGACTGCCATACATTGCGGATTGAGACGTAAAAAACGGTCGAGAGAATACTCGTTTTCTCCTTCGTGATAAATCCCTCCATAACTGTACAGACCGGCAATGAGATAAACCCGGACACCTCGTTTTTGCCCGTATGCACAAATTTTTTGTGCAGAAGTCAAGCCGCCGTGGACATCACGGAGCAATCCTACACAGCCGACTGCATCAATATTGTTGGCTGCACAGTAGTCGATCATGCGGGTATAATCTTTGACAAATTCATCAGGATGTTTTGTGTAATGATTGGCAACACCGGTGTTTTGTCTGCCGTAAGTATTCAAACACCAGTTGGTTGAATGATCCCAGTTCCAGAATATTTTTTTTAATTTGGATTTTGGCGTTGGAATTTGATGTTCGGTCATAAAAATATTCTCCTTGATTTTTACCACAGTTTCTGCCAGTGGATTTTACCATAATATTCAATGGCAGCACGAATATCTGCAAGCTGCAGGAACCATTCAAAAAGACGGGCATTTTTGTCGCGTTCGCTCCAAACCTCCTTGAAAGATTTCGGATAACTGGTCGTCATATACAGATAATGATCTACAGAGATCGGTCTGTGTCCAATTCCATTCGGATCGATTTGGGACGGTGTGAAAAAGTCATCTGTTGCAGCGTGCCAAATCTCCTTGTAGGGGCGCATGGTTTCCGGCAGCGAAGTCAAGATAAAAGAGGAGGCGGCATTCAGAAGAGCTCGTGGACGGATGATGTTTTGAGAAATGCCGCCGAATTCATTGAATTCCGAGTAGTGTTTTGCCCGTGTTTTTTCCGTATATTCCATATCCACTGCCCGTGAGTGTGTCGATGGCCACGGACGCTGACTACGCAGGTAAGTATTCGCATTCAATGCTCCTTGCATACCGATCAACTGCATCACTGCAAAATATGCCGCTTTATCCCGGAGTTTGAAATTTTTTTTACGGTGTGCCAAACGTGCCATAGCTGCCGCTCCGGCATGGGCAAGAGAACTTTCCTGAAGCCCATTGCCTACCCTAAGTCCGCAAAAGGAATCCCAAGATACACAAATTCCCCAGTCGTGACTGTTCGGGATCCAGTTGTACAAACGGAGGAGCAGTTCCCAGTGACGATCTGCAAAATCAAACCGGTTGAACACGTTGCAATAAAGCCAAATCGTGTAAAGACGGAAAGATTCTATGCAAAGTCCATCGACTCCTCCCATATTCTGCCGAGACTGAAATGAGGTCATTTCTTTGCCGGAAAAACCTTTGACCGTAAATGACAATTCCTTATCTTTCAGTGTTTTACCGAGATGCTTTTTTAATTCGTCATCAGGTTTTCCTTCGCGAACGACATATTTTTCCATTTCAGTCTGAATAGCGGAAGATACCTGTTTTTTTATATCTTCCGGCAGGTATGGAGTCAGTAAAATCACATTTGCCAAAGCCGGCTGCTCCACATTTCCTGGAACAAACCAGCGGTTGCGCCAAAACATCTCCTGCCAGGGGTGTTCGGAGATTCTGTTCATAAAACTTTTGGTTCGGTCAGCAAGCTCGCGGCGGAGTTTTTCCACCTCTTTCCCAGTCGGGATTTCTACTTTTCTGATTTCGCTGACAAAACTTGAAAGGCCTTTTACAGAAATGATAACTTCCTGTGCCTCCGGAACTGCAACATAGGGCCCATGCAGAGTTGAAAGCGACAAATCACGGTTTTTATGATTGACCCGGATCGGAATATTGCCGGAGTCGGCAGCCAGCACAAGGACCGGAGAAATCGGTGCAATTTTGAGTGCTTTCGTGTTCCATTCGTCACGGATCGGAAAATGGAAAAACTGATCCCTGATTTTCATCTCATTACCTTTAAAATCCTGAGAAATGCTGCGAAGAACATTTTTTGGCGCTGATGCAAGAATGGAGGACCAGATGCGGCACTGTGCAGCAACCTTTTCCGGCAGATTTCTGTTCCAGGATGCCGTCTCTTGGAGTTTGAGCAATTTTACACCATACAGCGGCATTCCACTTATGAATCCGGCTCCTTTTTTGCTGAAAGTGATACAGACAGAGTCTTTCCCGACAGCAACAGAACGCGGTTTTCTCTGGAAGGTGATCAGCCACGGGATGTCAAACTCATTCCAGTTCTCTGAACCGTTGAACCACATCAGGATCCAGTTTTCTCCCATGTCGGATCCGGAGAATTTTACTGCGGAATCAACCACTTTGATACTGCCGTTGCTGGATGTAAATGCCATTCTGGAAGGAAGACCAATGCCGTATGTCTTGATTCCGTCAAAAAGATTGACTGTATCTGAACCGGTATGGATCCGCCAGGCGGGAGACAATTCGTTTATAGAAAATGAAAGATGCATATTTCCCGGATATCTGTATTGCCAGGCACGCTCGGTCCAAGTGGAGGAAACGACCGACAGGGACTTTTTCTGCTGTCTGCCATCAGAGATCCGCCCGAGAATCCAGGCATCCTGAAAGGAATCGTACAGGGAACCGCTATGCTGAAGAAAATAACTGAGATGAGGGGCATTTTTCGGAACCGCACGAATATTATTCATAAAAATCAGCGGTGCATTTTCTCTACTGGAGCAGAGTGTTGAAAAACAAAGGGCTCCGCGCGCATCTGCAGCCGTTTGTGTATTGACCAGCTGATCAACTTTCACCTGCCGTGGTCCGGTATGACCGAATGAATCCTTGAGCACTCTGCCGTTCCTGCCATTCCAGGTGATTTTTTTATCCACCGGAACCGTGAATTTTTGAGGTTCGGCAACTGCAAAGTTCAGCTTTTGGGCAAGCAACTGTTTTTGGCCGGATTCAAGAATGTACTCAAAGGTATAGGAGCCAACGGGAAAATTTCCGAGCCGTATTACCGGCAACAGACTCCAGTGATTGTTTTTCAATGTAAACACCTGTTCACCTGTGCGCAAAACGCGCTTTCCAGAATCGATGACTCGGTAACGGCAGCGGGCTTGAACTTGCTCTTTTTCCGGAGAAATATACGCGAACTCCGGTGCTGCCATAACCAGACTTTCCGGAGTATAATGATTCAAGTGTTCTGCATCAGAAAGCAGAATATCCAGAGAATATTTTCCGCCCTCTTTCAATCGGTAATTTACCAGACAACTCTCACGGAGTTTTGCCAGTTGCGGGATTCCTTTATACATACCGGAGAGATAGCCGTTAAGCACCTTGACAACGAGTTGATTTTTTCCGGCTTTGAATGGAGAATCGGCAGTTGGAATACGATATTGACGACGCATCCAGGAGCTGCCTGATACTGGTTTTTCAGGAGGGAATGAACCGCAGGAGCCGACCGATTTCCCATTGATAAATGTTATATCGGCACTGGAAATATATCCCATGTCCAGCAGTAACTCACCGTTTAAATATTTTTCAGGAATGGTGAAGTCGACTCTGTACCAACAGATTCCACGCTTTTTGATCCCTTGAGAGAAAAGTCCGGTATCAATTTTGACTGATGTCCAGGCAGATGGATTTTTTATATTCCAGCTGATCTGCCAATTGGCAGGAAGCCTGATCGGTTCTGCAACAGTCCAGCTGTTTTTTCTGAATTCATCTGCAGTGATCTGCCGGTACGAAACCGCACTTGCGGCAAATACGGTCAGGAAAACCCAGATGATCAGATTTTTTTTGACAAAACCAAACATGATTTACCCCTCATTGTCTTCAGAAACTGATGACTTCTTCTGCCATACCCTTCAATGCGATTGGATTGACATGACCGTCAAAAAACAGGCAATTTGATGTGTTTTTGTGATGGAATCCCATTCGCATGGAGGTTCCGACGATGGGGAAGGTTCCGGTTTCGAAGCTGTCAAATGAACGGCGGAAGGAATTGCAGTCCGAGTCACCGTGAGAAAGTTTCATTGAGGGTTTTTTGACAGAGGTCAATTTTCTCCACTGGCAGCAAGACCAGGTGGGAACCCAGTGGAAAATACCATTAGCGCTGTAATCAAATTTGCCGTCTCCAGCTTCATTGTAGGTATTCATCGGGCAGTTTAATACAGCGGGCCTGGAAGTGTCTCGTCTGCTGGACGTATCTCCGGCAAATCCCAGATATTTACCGAAAGGACCATCTGCGCGTGTGATCATAATCGCTTCAGAACCCACCAGCTTGACCGGAAAAATGTATCCATGGTAGTCTTCGGTATACATCATCATTGCGGAACCGAATTGTTTGAGATTGTTTTTACAGGTGTTTCCTTTGGCTGTATCACGTGCCTGACTCAATGCCGGCATCAGCATCCCTGCCAGAATTGCAATGATCACTATCCTGCCGGTGCAGAATTTTTGACCTTTGTTTATTTCTTTTTCTTGATTATCAAGTGTTTGTGATTTACAATACTTTTTAATGGCAGAATTTTTCAATTTTTCTGTCAAAACTTCTGTTCAGCTCAATTTTTCGGTGTTTTGGATGGTGTCGATGCAAAAAAAGCAGAAATAAGCAGAAGTCGCTTTGAGGTGAAATCCGCACTGTTCCGGATTGTTTTTAATATTACGGTTTTGAG
>JAFVSW010000134.1 GCA_017503545.1 Lentisphaeria bacterium
CCATGGGCTGTACTGTGCCGTGCCGTTGGCACTGGTTTCAGATTCATCGTTGCTTATTCGGACGTTGCGCTCTTTTCGTATATAAATCCGAGAGTATTTAAAATCGAAAAGGCATATAATTCAAGGAACGTTGAACTCAAAAAAGATTTGATTTTATGGTATAAACCGTCGATGAGGCATTTTTTGCGTCCCTGTGCAAAAAAAAAGGAAATGCCGGAACAATTTTGGAATCAAATATTGTTCACGGCATTTTTACCGTTTAATCCCATTCGATCGCTGGATCACATACGGAAAATGGAATCACGCTTTGGCGTTCTTCCAATCAAATACAATACCGAAGGGCGGATTTGTACCATGGAGCACATTTTCATAAACCGTACGGTAATTGTCAATGGGTTCTATGCAGGAAATGATTTTGTGCATATCCACTCTGCCCGATGCCACAAATTTTTCAAATGTGCTGAAATCATCAAATTCCGTCCACTGGCCCGGCATGGATTCCACCAACGGACGGTTGCCCGTATGAGCACCGATCAGAGTGATCCCCGGATGATGTACATCCAGATAAAAATCAATGGGAGCGTCGGACACACGGGTACAGCCCAACAGGGAAATTCTGCCTTTTTTCCGTTTGGTGAATTTCAAAACCTGTTTCAAAGCAACTGCGATCCCGGTGACTTCCACCACTGCATCCACGCCGGCACCGCCGGTCGCTTCCAATACGTCTTCCACATAAGTGGGGGAGGCGGGGTCAAATACTTTATCCGCCCCAAGTTCCAATGCTTTGGCACGTCTTGCCGGGTCCATATCCGCCGCAAATACCGGGGCGGCTCCGGAAAGAACGGCGAACCGGACAGCAAGCAAGCCCAGCACGCCCAATCCGGCGACCATTACACTTTCCCCCATTTCCAGACGCAATCTTCTTACGCCAAGAAGCGGAAAGGAAGAGATAAACGTAAAAGCCGCACTCTGAAGATCCATCCGGTCATCCGTGATCTTGTATACTTTTTCCGCTTTTTCCACACCATGGGAAATATGCCCCAGTGCATTGACAAGGACACGATCGCCCTCTTTCAGATTTTTGACATCTTTCCCCGTTTTCAGAACGATACCCGATGCACTGTACCCGATTCCATGAGGATATTTCTGATTGGGATTGTTGGAATTCCCTGTCATCCATGCCCGTTCCGTACCGGCACTGACAGCACTGTATGCGGTTTCCATGAGGACTTCATCCGCGCCGAGGGTGGCGGGATCGTATTCCTGTTCTTTCAGGTCATAAATTCCGGGACCTTCTACGGAAATATAACGGATTTTCATAAGAATTTCTTTCTGTCTCAGTTTGTTGCATTATTTTCTGAATCCGGCAGTTTGTACGGAACCGTTCCAACCTCCGGGACCTTTTTTCAATTGTTGCATGGTTTGCGGGGTGACGTGTCCGTCAAAATACAGAATATTGGCAGGACCCGCATTCAGATTATAGTCATTTTTTTGGGTATCTTTATTTGCTTCCGGTATCCTGTAGTCCATTTTTGAGCCGTGCCTATAACGGAACATACACGGGTTGTTGTGCAGGTCACTGGAGTACTGTCTGTCCCCAACTGTAATAGCGATGCTTGGCTTGACAATGTAAGAGGTTGTTCTTGGGGAAGATCCATTCGTCCAGGATCCATTTGTCTGCATCCAAGCAATGACTTCCGAATTTGCAATATAGTGTGTGCTACAAAATGACGTTTTTGTGCTGGCATTCCAATCTGTGGCTCCCCATTTTTTTTCTGCGGGACACATCATGGTTCCGTGGGGATATCCGCTCCGGAATTTCTTGATATCCAGATCAATTCCGTATTTGAATCTTGCAAGAAGTGTCCACCAATAATTGTAAATATGCTTTTCCCGTAAATCTGCCGGTGTTACATAATGAATGATGATCTGATTATTGAAGTCAACGGTATAAGCATTCAATGCAAGTCCCATTTGTTTCAGATTGTTCTTGCATACGGAATCTTTTGATGTTTCTTTTGTGCGGCCCAATGCCGGTAAAAGCATTGCGGCAAGGATGGCAATGATGGAGATTACCACCAATAATTCGATCAACGTGAAACTGCGTTTTGAGCTTTTGTGTTCTGTTGTCCCGTTTTGCATCTTATATGCTCCTTCTGTTTCTTGTAACATGCTGACAGCAGTCATGTTCACTGCAACCAGTATAATTTATGATCCCATTTCTGAAAATGCAACTTTTTTGCAATATTTTTTTGTTTTTTTCTCCTGTTGTTTTTCCAGTCTATGTCGTAAAACGGGAAGCCGGAATCGACTTCCCGATTGTTTTTTGCATTAATCCCAGGGGTATTTGATCTCTTTCAGCGCGCCGCCTTCCCGTGCGGATTCTGCGGCATAAATACCGGGCAATGTCATTTCCAAAGCCTCTTTGATCCCGATGGGGGAGGGCTTGTTATTGAGAATGGCATCGGCAAAATCCATCATCATAAAGTTGTCGGAACCGTTATGACCGCAATGGGCTTTGAAGAAGAGGTCTTCATCAATGATCTTGAGGTCAGCCGGACGGGATGTTCCTTCCGGTGTCAACGGGATTTCTTCAAATTTATGTCCTTCCAATCCGGGGTCGATATCCGGCGGCAGCCAATATCTTGCTTTCTGATTGTACAGTTCAATGATCCCTTTTTCCGCATAGATTTTTGTTGTATGGGGATAACCGTGATAGGGAACTGCAAAACCGGTCAGGAAGCGGACAACGATCCCGTTTTCGGCACGCATCAGAGAACTCATGGCGTTGTGTGTATTGCCGTTGCCGATACGGTCGTAAGTGGACATACAACTTACAGTGCGGAACGGGGATTTGATCAATTTCAAAACCGGACCGAGACTGTGTGTACAGTAGCGGCAGGATTCGTAAGTTTTCCGCCAGGTATCATCGGAGCCGACCATATAGTGCATATATTCGGTTTCGATATAAGCGACTTTCCCGATTTTACCCTGTCGTTCCAAATCCATCAGGAACCGTGTTTTTTCCCGGTAATTGGGGTTGGCTCCTGCCATATACATGGCTTTGGAGGCATTGACTTTTTCCCAGAGGTAATTGCCTTCTTCGATGGAATCGACTGCGGGAATTTCTCCCAAAACATGGATCCCGCGTTCCAGAGATTTGACCACATATTCCGTATGGATGGCAGGTGGAATTTCTGTAATGACCGCATCCACCAGTCCGGAATCCAGCAATTCATCGGAACTGCGGAACAGAGCAACGCCCGGCAATCCGCTTTCGGCATCCGCCAATTTCTTTTCATCGGGATCACTGACCGCAGTCAATGTAAAATATTCGGGGATCAATGTTGTAATGCGTGCCATTTGCATACCGCGTGGACCGCAGCCCAGCACACCCATACGGATCGTTTTCATAAGAACTCTTTCTCCTTGCTTGATTTCTTATTTGATATGCACAGCCACCACATCTTGCGGCTGTACGGTGATTTTCATAACATCGGCTTTGCCATAAGGCTTGCCGGATTCCCAGATTTGTGCTTTCTGACCCGGTTTCAACTTCAGATTCCGGATCGTTCCGGTGATGGGCTTGTCATGACCTTCATTAAAAATCAGTACCAGACGTTCATCCCCTTTTTTCAGTACCAACAGATTCGGATATTGGAACGTTTGGGACGTTGCCAGATTATCCGCACGGACGCCATCATGGAACAGATCTTCGAATGCGGCGATCATACGTGTCGCTTCCCCGGCGTAATAAAGCGCACCGGCACTGAAGAATGCAGAGGATTCCAGGAAGGCTCCTTTGTGCGTGATCGCAGTTTCACGGATCAAAGTCAATTTCTGTTCTTTCGGATAGAAGAAGAAATTATCGGAAGAATACAATGTGATACCGCCTTTTCTGTAACTGGGAAAATAGGTGTGCATCTGCCCGGTGGATTGATGTCTGCCAGTGATTTTTTCCGCTTCCCGTTTCTGGGCATCCATACGGGGTTGATTGACACCGCCCACATAAGACTGACCGGGGACGGGTACTGAAACGACATCATATAAACCTTTGGATTCAGCAAAGGCTTCCGTATCGTGGGTGTTATGATAATACAGAATCTTTGCACCCAATTCATTGGCAACTTCTTTGGTCAAACCGAGCAATTCTCTTTTATGTTTGCGTTTCCACCATTTTGCCCACGGTCCGGCATATTTCGTCACAATCGTTTCGTCATCGAGTTGTTCGGATGCGGGAATCTTGAACATGGCACGGAAACCTTCTTTACAATCTTTGCAGAAACAATAGGTGTGACGCCAATATCCTTTTTCCCCGTGGGGGTAATTTTCATCATTATAGAACAGGAAACTGCCGATACCATATCCCAGCATTTCAGTAAGATCCTGTTTCAATGCAGCCTTGAATTCCTTGCGGTATTTTCCCATTGCTGCCGAGAAACAGAATTCATTATGCCAGTTTTTGACCATGGGGCCGGTCCCCTTGTAATAGGTGGCTTTGAGGTCCGGATATTTTTCTCTCAACGCATTCACATGTGTATTTTTGCCTGCACCCCAGAGCGGCAGATTCCATTGCGGCCAGGTCAGGTTGTTATTGCCATACTTTTTATAAAGATTCTGCATGAACGCATGTCTTTTCATGTATGGAGTGCCAAGCTGGAACTTGAATGGTGTATCAAGAATAAAGGAGTTCAACCCGGCTTTCTGACCATCCTGTGCCATGCCTTGCAACTGATCAAAGGAAACTTGTGCGCTCATGAAAATATCATATTGCGGGAAAAAGATCTTTTTGAGTTGACGTCCGTTGATCGGCGGCAATTCCGCCACTTTGATCACATTAACAACATCGGTTGTGCAGCCGTTGACGAGTCGGCGGAAACGGAAATCGACTTTTTCGCCTTTTGCGAATTTGTATCCATCGTGACGGAAACTGATCACATGAGTATGTGCGGAGAAATTTTTGTACAATTTTTCCGGCAGATTCCAGGTATAAGTATAACGGATATATTTTTTGCCTTTGAAGGTGATTTTTTCGGTTTTGATGTCCTTTGTCGGCCAATGTCTGTAGTTGATGATCTCCGTCATGTCATTCACGCGTGTGAAACCTTCAGGAATCTCCGCGATCAACTGATATGTGCATTTGCCGTCTTTCATGGGATTGGACATGAAATGGTGGAAGAACATGGTTTCTCCGGGGGAGACGCCCCATTCTTTCACCAGCGGTCCGATAAATGCCAGAGGGTGATTGCCGTAATTCCGGCTCCAGATCAGATTCTGGCGGAATACCACTTTTTTCTGATTGCCGGACCAGAGATAGCCGTTTTTTACATCCGCAATTTTAACATCTTTTGCACCGGGAGCGGCGGCAGAAAAATTGGCGGATGTTTCCGGGGAAGACTTCAGCGCAAATTTCACACCGGGATCATTGCCCGTTGCTTCGGCTGTGATTTCCAGTTTATTGATGCCGGAAATGAGAGAGAAATCATACGTTCCGTTTTTCGCTTTCAGAACATTGCCGTTGAGTTTGACGGATAGGATCTTTGCATTTTTTGTTTTGACATTGAACGGTGTTGACGGAGCGGATTTTTCCAATTTGCCAAGCACATGTTTCCATTCCATGTAACAATCTTCCATGGCATCGTCGATCGTCCACGGGTCTTTCTTGAATGCAGCATCGTAAGTAGCTTTGAGTTTATCGATCACTTTTTCCGCTTCCACCCAGCCCGGCAGATTGCCATATTGCTGTTTTGCGCCGATATATTCCCCTTTGCGGTTTGCCAGAACTTGCAGAATACTGCTCTGGAATGAATATTTGGATCTGCCGTTGATACGGTCTTCCAATCCTTTGGCTTTCCGTTGAGTGGGCAGAAAATAGAGGATCCCGAAACTGTGTGCATCCAGTCGGGGATTGGCATGAGGATTCCATGTCGTTTCCAATTCCGCTTTCGGTTCGCCCTGCAAATCGCGGCGGACGTTCAGGTAGATACGATCCGTTCCCGGTTTGATTTTCAGCAATGCCAGCGGGATACGACTTTCAATATACCAGCGTGTTTTGTCTTTGGAATACGCAGAAATCCATTCCTGTGTGGCATCTACCAGTGGTTTTTCCACTTTGTCCGGGAGAGTATTGTAAATCCCGCGGTGGATACCACCGGCAGCGAACACCAGAAACATGTACGGGCTGTCCTGCCAGGAACCATTTCTTTTATATTCGTGAGAGAAAATAAAATTGATACGGTCTGTGACCGGTGGCCATCCATCCCGGACATTGGAACCTTCCCGGATCTGATCCGGATCGGATTCCCACATGGTTGCCGCAAGATAAAGATATTTGCTGTCATAACAAATCTGGAAAGATGACTGTTTCGTTACCGACCTCGACAGCATACTTTTGACATGGAAAAATTTTGCGCGCGGGACATTGCCCCAGACATCTTTTTCCAATTTTCCATCGATCACGGGTGCTTTTTTCACGGGGACGGCAAATGTGAAACGTTCATTCATGGGAGCCAGCCAGGGCTGCTTGTTCAATGGTCTTGCATAAATCCCGCCAAGCATTGCCGCCAATGCAAATGTCAACAGATATTTTGCTTTCATCTCTTTTTCTTTCTTTTTTGAAAAATTATACTTAAAAAAACTATGCAAATAATAACATGATAATTTGACATTATTTGCAATCTGCTATATATTATACACGATAAATAAAAATAGGCAATATGTAAAATTAGGTAATACAATGCAAAATTAGGCAATGTATATGAATTATTTTGACGATTTGAAAATTACCTGTGTTCTCAGAGCAATCAGTTGCAGAGACAGCAGTTGTATCGGACCGCATCCCTATTACGGATTAGGGGTCATGAACGGGAAAGATTATGTGAAACGGGTCTTTCCGGATTCCACCATCGTTCTGAAAACACCTTTTGTTTATTTGATTGCTCCCAGTTCCCGTTCCGGCTGGCTGACAGTGGGTGGTTCCCAGCGTGACAACCGGTGGTTCATTATGGAAGGTTCCCGTGGGGAACGGTTGATTGCATCATTGATGGAAATTGCGGATCCAAAAACGTATACCATTGCGTTGAAAAATTATTCTGATCTTCTTGTGATTCACCAGAAAATGCTTCAACTTTTTCATTCTGTCACGCCGGAAGAAAATTATAAACTTGCGATTTATGCAGAACGTTTTGCCGGAGCCATTTATGATGGATTCGGCAGTGCAGAAACGCAGGCTCCCATCTATGAATTGATCAATAAAGTCTCCCATATGATTACGGAAAATCCCGGAAAAATTTTTGACTTTGAATCGCTTGCCCGCGAATACCAGATTTCTTATTATCATTTTCGCCGTTGTTTTGTGGAAAGTATGGGGATTCCGCTTCATGAATTTGTATTGCAGAAACGGTTTTCTCTGGCAGTATCTTTGTTGAAAAACGGCACACAAAGTATAAAAGAAATTTCGGATTTATGCGGTTTTCAGAATCCATCGGATTTTTCCCGTTTTATTAAAAGCCGTTGCAGTTCCACACCATCCGAGTTGAGAAAACAGAATCAATTTACGGAAATTTGAATATTTGCATACTGCAAAAAAAAATACCGTCCGGATGTGCTTGGATTTGTCGCAAACATTCGGACGGTGTGTGTCAATTTCCGGCGTTTTTTATATCAGATACGTTTATACTTCTTCGGAATCTGATTTTATTCGGAAAGGTGGATTTTGTTTATTCTTCCAGAATCCCCATATTTACCGGCTGATAGAAAATCAAATTCAAACGCGGCGGATGGAATTCCCGTTCTGCCGGCCAGGAATAATGGGTGTTGTAATTATCCGTTAAACGCAGCAGATTGAACCGCAACGGGCGTCTGGCGGAATATTCCGCGGGGTTGATGACAACATATAATTTCCAACCGTCGTCGCCGGGAATGACTTTACTTTCTTTGATGACATTGCCCGGAGTCTGCCAATAAATGCGCCCTTTCTGTTCTCCATGAAGAAGCAGCGGGAATTTTGTACCGCCATCATCGAACGCAAAACTGATTTCATCCATGCCGGGCAGATGTCCCTGCATTTCTGCTTCCAAGGCATAATATCCGTTTTCCAAACGTTCTATTTTCCAACGGTAATTTTCCATTTCACACCATCCGGAGCCGATTTTGTAAGAACATTCCGCCGCTTTATTGCCTTTCATGAGTTGTTGCAGACGCCATTGGAGTTTTTCCGGATAATATTTATATCCTTCCGCTTCGGAGTGGAATCCGAGCCGGTTGTCCAGTTCCGTAAGAGCCAACATTTGTCTTGTATTGGTGATTTCTTTATTGCGGATGGTGAACATTTGACTTCTCAACTGGTAAAAACGCAAAATATTCAATGCGGAATTAAATTGAATATCAAGAGCCTTACCCAGATTGATATCAAGCGTTCTTTCTTTGTTTGCGGCAAATGTCTCCCGCAGTTTTTCGTATTGCAATTGCCCTTTATGCCATTGTGAGGAAAGTTTGTGCATTTGCACAAGCACATCTTCCATATCCATTTCCATCAGACATTCCACAATGTTGTCGCCATTGATTTCCGGATCCAGCAGCCAGGTGGAGGTCAACCCGCGATTCTGATCTTCCATATACAGCGGCCAGGAAATACCGTCCGCCACCGGTCCGAAATATTGGAACATATTCGTTGCCGGGTAATTGGTATATGCCTGACTGAATGTTTTCCAGACTTTCATGACCGTTTTGGCATATTTGCCCCATTCCGGTACCGCCAGTCGAAACAGAAAATCCTCTTCCGTATCTTTAAAGTCCTCAAACGCAAGCTGTCCCGCCGCCATATTCATCAAGCCCGGATAATTCCCGAAATACCAGCATTGCATGACCGTGGAAACATGGAGTTCTTTCAGTCTTTTGTATTTCCGGTAAAGGATGCCGGGGACGGGAACGTAAGGTACGGTTGCGACTTCATGGGAACAGCCAACTTGCAATTTTGCACCGATCGGTGTGTTGAATTTTTTTGCCGTCTCTGCAAAATTGATAAAATTCTGACTGGGGGTATCGGTGGCAAGCCAGTAATCGCCGATCTGATAATCTTTCCCGTTCTGTCTGACTACCGACCCGGATTCACAGTTCAATTGAACGATCACCCGGTCCGGCGCACCATCAAGCAGCGTATAAATTTTTTCATCCAGAAATGTCGGAGCTGCCACGTACAGCCAGGAGATCAAATCGGCATCGGGATTTCCTGCGTCCATTCCTTTCCGCATGGCGCGCCAGGTATTGTGGAGGATTTCTTTCCATTCCACATTGCGGCAGCGGGGGCAAAGCGTGTGATCAAAGCTGGCACAAGTCGTTATGGCTTCGCCCAATGTGATATTGAGGATACCGCCGAGATGTTTCACAGAGGTAAAAATATTGCGGCAGACTTCTTCCAGATATTGCTGACCTTCCGGCGTGGATGGACAGAAGGTCCAGGTGCCGTAAACTTCGTATCCGCGGATCGAGGGACATTTCTGAAACAGAGGGTCATCATACGCTCTGGATTTAGGTCCATTCATTTGCAGAAAGATACGGATTCCGTAACGACGGCATTTATTCACGGTCTGCTGTAATTTTTCAAGCCGCCGCTTTGCTGTTTCATCCGCTTCCCCGGTAAACGAGGAGCCGGAAAGTTGTTCAAATTCCGCGCTGAGCCAAAGACCGTTGATCCCGGCAGCTGCCAAACGGTCCAGATAGGCATCCGGATAATAATCCATATCATCCAATAATTCATCCCGGTTGGCAGGGGGACGGTTGATGGGGGAGAAAAAGCAGCGCGAGATCCGGTTTTTCAACCATGGAGTTTTTTTGATTTTCTGTTTTGGCAGTGCCGGACGCGGCAAACTTTTCCATAATTGAATCAAATGATAAATTCCGCGGCGCAAGCCTTCCAAATCACATGCGGAAATCGTGGCGGAAGAAGGGGCTGTTTCCAGTTGATAACTTTCTGTTTTCCAATTTTTTTTCAACTGAACAATCCGGATCGGACAGTGGAAGCGGATTGCCGATTTCATAAAATTCCGTAAACCATCAACCGCAGATTCAAGCAATCCTTCCGGATCGTTGAATTCACAAAAGATTTCCGGTTCCATCGGTTTGCCGGAAATATCCCAGTGCAGATGAATGACTTCCGGTTTCCGCAGATCATCAATAAATTTCCATACTGCCGGTTGTTTAAAACATTCGTTCATATAGACCTCAATATTTTGTAAATTTTGCGAACGCATATAGAGATGGGTTTTGACCCGGATATATTATAATATAAAAATCTGTATTTTCAATCTGAATTATTAAAAAAACAAATGCAAATCAGAACATTTGTATGCAAAATCAATCAAAAACAGTGCCGGTGACCGGTGTGGTTTCTCGTGAACAGAAGATTTTCTACTTTTTTACAATAAATATGTATGACGATATTGAAAAACATACGTTGATGGAGTATATTACCTTGTGTTTCGATAAAAGATCAATGAAAGGATTATCTATGAAAGTATTTTCTTGGTTTCTGGGGGCAGTAACTGCATTGTTGCTCCTTGTCGGTTGCGGTGACAGTAAAAGCGCAGATCAGGCGAAAACGTTCACCGTTGGTTTTGATGCCGATTTTCCGCCCTATGGTTATGTGGAAAATGGTGTGATGAAAGGATTTGACCTGGATCTGGCACGGGAAGTTGCAAAACGCAATCAGTGGAAGATCGTGCTGAAACCGATCAACTGGGATTCCAAAGATATGGAATTGAATTCCGGTTCCATCGACTGTATCTGGAACGGATTCACAATCAACGGGCGCGAAAATGCTTATGAATGGTCCGAAGCGTATGTGGATAACAGTCAGGTCGTACTGGTCAAGAAATCTTCCAAAATCAATAAACTTGCTGATCTGAAAGGTAAGACCGTTGCGGTACAGACGGACACTCCGGTACAGAAGGCATTGACCGGCAAAGGTAAACGTGCCGATCTCGGTAAAACATTCAAACGCCTTATTGTTACACCGAATTATAATAATGCGATTATGGAATTGGAAGCCGGTTCTGTCGATGCGGTTGCCATGGATATCGGCGTCGCCAAATTGAAAGCTGCGACCAATAAGGAATTGACCATCCTTTCCGAAACTGTTATTACAGAAAAATATGGAATCGGTTTCAAAAAAGGCAATACCGCTCTGCGTGATGCTGTTCAGAAAACGTTGAAAGAAATGGTTGCAGATGGTACAGCCAAAGCTATTTCTGCAAAATATTTTGACGGTAAGGATGTCTTGATCATTAAACCCTGATTACTACGGTAAGATTTATGGATTACGGTTATATGTTCAAGGCCCTGCTGGAAGGATTCGGGGTTTCTGTCGGTATTTTTGTGCTGACGCTTGTTTTTGCATTACCGCTCGGACTGCTCATTGCGTTCGGGCGGATGTCTAAATGTGCATTGATCCGCTGGATCTTCCAGATTTATATTTCTGTCATGCGCGGTACGCCGTTGATGTTGCAATTGCTGATCTGCTTTTTCGGTCCGTATTACATTTTCGGGATGACTTTGCACAGCAACTACCGTTTTACCGCAGTCATTATTGCTTTTTCCTTGAACTATGCCGCTTATTTTGCAGAGATTTACCGTGGCGGGATCGAATCCATTTCCGCCGGACAGTATGAAGCGGCAAAGGTCTTGGGTTACACCCCGGTACAAACCTTTTTCCGTATAATCTTTCCGCAGGTATTCAAACGGATCCTGCCTCCGTTGACGAATGAAGCAATCACATTGGTCAAGGATACTTCTCTTGCCTTTTCTCTTTCCGTATTGGAAATGTTCACCATTGCCAAGCAGATTGCGAGTGCCCATGCCACGATGATTCCGTTTGTGGTTGCCGGGGTATTCTACTATGTTTTCAATTTCCTGGTCGCCACGGGAATGGGATATCTGGAAAAACGCATGAATTATTACCGCTGAGGATTTCTTATGAATGATGTTGTAACCATTTCCAATTTTTCCAAAAGTTTTGGTGATTTGTGTGTATTGAAAGATATTTCCCTTTCTGTTAAACAGGGGGAAGTGGTATCCATTATCGGACCCTCCGGCTCCGGCAAATCCACTTTGCTCCGTTGCGCTGCCATGTTGGAAACTGCGGACAGCGGCAATCTCTCTTATGGAGATATTCCGGTGATGCAGAATGGTGTTTATACATCCAAACAGAATATCAAAGCGGCACGCAACCGGTTTGGTCTGGTCTTTCAGAATTTCAATCTGTTTCCCCATTATTCCGTGCTGAAAAATATTATCGACGCCCCGGTTTGCGTGCAGAAGCGCAAAAAGAAAGATGTTGTGGCGGAAGCTATGGAACTTTTGAAGAAAATGGGGTTGGAAGACCGGGCAGAGGCATATCCCTGCCAGTTGTCCGGCGGGCAGCAGCAGCGCGTCTCCATTGTCCGTGCGTTGGCGATGAAACCGGACATTCTGTTCTTTGATGAACCGACATCTGCGCTTGACCCGGAACTGACCGGTGAGATTCTCAAGGTTATCCGCCAGCTTGCGGAAGAACATATGACGATGGTCATTGTCACCCATGAAATCAATTTTGCGAAGAACGTTTCCGACCGGATTATTTTCATGGCGGACGGGGTGATTGTAGAAGAAGGTCCTGCTGCGGATTTGGTTGAAAATCCGAAAAATGAGCGGACGAAGACCTTTCTTTCCAACATCAGCCAGGAGCGGGATTGAACGTTTGCCCTGCTGTTTCTGTTTGATGGATTGGAACGATTATTATATTGTAATTAAATAGAGGCAATTTCAAAAGTCTTCAAAAATGTCTGAAAATTCTTGTTGAGTTCTGAAAACGGAGCGTTTGTGGTGGTTACCCACTGGGTAGCCACGCACAAACTACCATTTCCATCTCCTCAACAATCCTTTTTCAGTCAAATTTTGCCGGACTTTTGAAATTACCTCAAATAAATTGAGGAAAAATTAACAGGGTGAAATGAAAAATCTTTTTCATAGATGGTTGTTGATTTTTATTGTGTTGGCTTTCGGGTTTACGTTTGGGCTTTCCTGGTATTTGCAGCGGAAAGAAGCAAAACAGAATTCTCTGCAGCTTCTTGATGTCAACCTGAAAGATATTGCCGGAAGAGTCAAACGTTCGGAAAACAATTTACAAACAATTACTGAAATGTCTGCAGCCGCTGCCATTGCCAAAACCAGAGCGTTTGCATTGCTGATCCAAAAAGCTCCTTCCATTCTGAATGAACCTGAAACGCTGTCACATATTCTCCGGAAACTGGATGTGGATGAATTGCATGTTGCCGATAAAACCGGTAAATTGATTGCTTCTCAGGCACGTGACAAACAGGTTAAATTAGATGATTATTTGGGCTTTAATCTTGCCAAAGAGGAACAGTCCAGAGTGTTTATGCGTGCGATTACGGATCCGGATTTTGAATTGGTACAGGAACCGCGGCTCAGCGGTTCTATCGGTAAATTGTTTCAATATACCGGTGTTGCCCGTTTGGATGAACCCGGTGTTGTTCAAATCGGATACCGGCCGGAACGTATCAAAATGGCGCAGCAGCTTGCTGACGTGAAATATATTGAATCCGAAGTAAGCATTGGTATCAACGGTAAATTATCCATTACCGAAAATACGAAGTATCCGGCGGATTACAAGAGAGTATTCAGTACCCGGGAAGGTTTATGTCAATCAATCATTTGCGGAAAATATATGTTGACAGCCATGTTGCCGTGGGATGAGATTTACAGCAAAGATCGTGTTGCGCTTACCGCCCTTTTCTTTGGAAATATCATTGTTTTCTCTCTGATTTTTATTCTGATTGTCTGTTTGCTGCAGAAAGTGGTTATCAAAGAAATTTCAGACGTTACCGATACTCTGGATGAATTTTCCAAAGGTAATTTTGATAAAGAGATTCAAGTTAATAGTTCTTCCGAATTGCATGCTCTGGCAGAAAGTATTAACAAAACCGTGGTCGCACTGAAAAGCCGTTCGCTTCCCGCCCGGGCGGAGAGTGATTCAGAAATTACTGCAATGCTGAAAAACTCTTTGAAACCCATTGATATTCCGGAAAATGCAAATTACAATTTTTCGGCAGAAATTGTAACTCCAGCCGAAATCGGCGGTAATTTATATGATATTTTCAAAATAGATAAAGAACATACCGCGTTCTTGTTTGTCGATATTACGGATAAAGGGGTTTCGCAAGACCTTTATATGATGAAAGCCAAGAATATGCTTAAAAAAGCACTTTTGAAGGATTCCCCTGAAAAAGCATTGGAGTTTGTCAATAAAGAACTTTGCAGAGCCGGTGATAAAAACGTGCCGTTAAAAGTATTTCTTGGTATCTTGCATCTTTATTCCGGTGTACTTGTGACGTTCAATGCCGGGCATGTGGACCCTGTTGTCAAATCCAAAAACGGGAATATCGTTTTTATCAAAGGGCCTTTTATTCCGCCCCTTGGCACATCTTCTGATGTCACCTTTATTCCGATGCCTTTACAGCTGAATGCCGGAGTTTTCTTTTACATTTATTCCTATGACACCATTGAATTGAGAAATGCCAACGGAGAAAGGTATGGCAGAGAACGGCTGCGGAATGTTATTGCTTTTTCCGGACATACAGCCCCGAAGGTTGTAAAAGACATCATTCAGGATGTGATGGCGTTTACGGGGGAAAGTACTCTCAATACAGAGATCGCCGTTGCGGTATTGGAATATACCCCGACAGGCGTGTAATGATGGTAAATATTCCTGTTGAAAAGAGCATGACATGTTCTTTTCCCGATGATGGAATTTTTTACCTCAGAGGATAATTGATTTTTGAAAAAGTGATTTTGCCAGATTTTTGTTTATAAGCAAAAATGCTATCTCAAGTCTAATCAAAGTCACAACTGCACGAAGAACCACGGATCAATCGAAAAACAAGTCCTGTAAGGACGGCAAGAGTCAAACAGCCCAGGGTGAAGCGCAGCGTAACCCTGGGATTAACGCATCGAACCACATTCTCTATGACAGCCACCGCGGTGACGGCGTTTCGTTAGAAACGGGCGGTATCGTGGTGGCAATGACATTTCCGGGAACATCATTGCATTGGCGAATATGTCATTCCGTGCCGGAACGCCATATCCGTCAATGCCGGTCTTGGTCAATGTCGTTCGATGTTTTATCCCCAGGGTTACGCTGCGCTTCACCCTGGGCTGTCTGACTCTTGCCGCCCTGTCAGGGCTTGTCTATCGGCAAATCCAAGTTTTTCTGGACGTTAAGGTTTATGCTTATTTTACGTGTAAAACAGGTCGATTCTACATCCTGTATTTGTTTGTTATATTTTTTTGAGCATAATTGTGGGACAAACCGTCGAAGAACCCTTATTTTACTTATACGCCGGATAGGGCTTATAGGTCTTATGAAAATTATAGTCTTTTTGCTAATCGCACAGCGGCAACTCCGGCATCCGGACACAAAAAAAGCCACACCGTTCAGGTATGGCTTCAAGATTCAGAAAAGTGGTGAGCTGGCCGGGACTCGAACCCGGGACCACCGCCTTAAAAGGGCGATGCTCTACCGACTGAGCTACCAGCCCACTGTTCTGTTTTGAACATGTCATTAATATACATGCAATTTCCCATTTGTCAAGTATATTTTTGCATTTTTTTCAATTTTTTTTGATTTTTTTTGTTTTTCACCTCAAAATCGGCAAAAAACACTCTCCCCCTCCCCCGGAAACATCACGGGATACGCGTTTCCTCCGGTGCATCATTGGCTGCATAGGGGGCTGCACCCTGCTGACGGATCCAATTTTCCACCACCGGCTCCAACATAAAATCTTCCAACGATGCGGAATCAGTAAAACGGTAATTGCAATATGGACACCGGGAATAATTTTCGATATCCATTTGTTTGAGCCGTTCATTGCACTGCGGACAGATCAAAAAGCGATCATTGAACGCTTTATTGAAATTCTCCACCGTGGCAAAAAGATATTGTATATTCTGTTTCTGTTGATCCATAATCACAAAACCTCCTCCTGTTATAAAAAGTGACAGCACTGCGGCGGTCCCAACCATTCCGCCGCAAATGCCGGTATATACTGCTTGAGGTAAATTCAGACCTTTGAAATTACCTCAAGCAAAAAAACAATAAATCAACCTCTGATCAAAGCCAGAAGCGCATCCCGTTTTTCTTCCATCAATTCTCTGGTATCCGCTTCCACAATCAAACGGAGCAACGGTTCCGTATTGGATGCACGGACATTGAACCACCAATCAGGATATTCCACACTGATACCATCCAATTCAAACATATGCCCGTCTGCATATTTTGCTTTGATTGCATTCAGGATCGCCGGGACATCCGCCACTTTGGAATTGATTTCGCCGCTCTGTACGTATTTCTGACGGAGCGGGTCTACCATGGTACTGACTTTCTGATTCTGTTTGCAAATCAGGTTCGCCAATTTGATCATGGCAAGTCCCTGGGATTCCGCAACAAAGTTTTCTTTGAAATAGTAATGGCCGGAAAGTTCTCCCGCAAAGACCGCATTTTCTTCCCGCATTTGCGCTTTGATAAAGGCATGACCCACACGGGACATCACCGGGCGTCCGCCGTGTTCCGCAATGGATTCCCGTACCGCTCTGCTGGAACGCAAATCGTACAGAATGGTTGCGCCTTTTTCGGTGGAAAGAATATCCTGAGCAATCAAAGCAGTAAACATATCCATGGGGATAATATCACCGCGATCATCCACAAAACCGCACCGGTCGGCATCGCCATCAAATCCTGCACCGAAATCGGCACCGGATTCTTTGACTTTTGCCCGGAGCGCATCCAAGGTTTCCGTGTGGAGCGGATTGGCTTCGTGATTGGGGAATGTACCATCCAATTCTTTATACATGGGGATGATTTCAAACAAATCTTCAATTCCGGCGATTTCCGCAGAACCCATGGCGTTGGCATAGTCCACCACCACTTTCAATTTACGATCCATTTTTGCATGGGAACGGAGGAAAGAACCGTATGCCGGTGCAATATCGTATGTGGAAAGTGTACCGGGCTTTTCCGCATCCGTCCAGTTATTTGCAGCAACCAATGCTTCAATGTCAGCAATCCCGGTTGCGCCGCTGATGGGAACAGCATTTTTCCGGCAGAGTTTGAATCCGTTCCATTCCGCCGTATTGTGGGATGCCGTGATCATGATACTGCCATCCGCACCCAATACACCGTTTGCATGGTAAGACATGGGAGTGGAGCAGAGACCAAGGTCGATCACATCGGCACCTTGAGCCATGATCCCTTTCGCCAATGCTTCAAACAAGGGGACACTGTGAGGGCGCATATCCCGTCCGATGACCACTTTTTTTGCTCCGGTGTGGACGACAAATGCTCTGCCGATCCGTTCGGCGATTTCCGGATTCAATTGTTCGGGATAGATCCCGCGGATATCATAAGCTTTAAAAATTCCTGCCATAATAAAATTCCTTTCTGTTATGTTTATCTGCCACTACAATACATGCAAAAGCTCAATTGTCAAGCGCGCATTGCATAAAAATTCAGTTCAGATCTGTTTTCCAATCCCGTTGGCGTGCTGCTTCGTACAACAAAATCGTTGCCGCCGTCGCCACGTTCAGACTGTCCATTCTGCCCAGCATGGGAATCAATACTTTACAGTCCGCAGAATCCATCCAGTAAGGTGTCAACCCGTACTGTTCCGCACCGACAACGATCGCGATACCGTTTTTCATATCCACATCGGTGTGATACAAATCGGTATGGGGCGTGGCAGCAAGAGTACGGACTCCCAGATTGCGAAGCCATGTCAAGGCTTCTTCGGAAGTTGCTTCTGCAAGCGGGACGGAGAAAATCGCCCCGGTACTGGCACGGATCACATTGGGATTGAATAAATCGGTCCGTTTATCACACACAATCACGGCAGTGGCACCGACGGCATCGGCACTGCGGAGGATGGATCCGAGATTGCCCGGTTTCTCAATGGTTTCCGCCACCAGATACAAGCCGGTGGATTTTGCCGGAATATCTGCCAGCGTTTTCCGTTTCATTTCCGCAATGGCAATCAACCCTTCCGGCCGGTCGCGATATGCCAATTTACACAAAACTTCTTTGGAACATTCATACATTTCCGACCCCGCATCCGCCAGATTGCGGAGCAGTTCCGGCTCGTTCTGCCCAAGAAACAAATCGGGACAATAAAAGGTCTCGTGGATGGGAACGGATACGGCAAGGGCGCGGGAAAGTTCACGATACCCTTCCAATAATGTCACACCTTGCTTATCCCGTTCCTTCCGGTCACGGAGCGCAAAGGCATTCTTAACTTTCGGATTTTTCAAACTGGTAAGAAGAATACTGTCCATAATACAAATTCCAAATCATGATCTGCGGTCAAGTGACCGGTAAGTAATCGCTTCAAAAAGATGTTCCCGGCGGATCTGTTCCGATCCAGCCAGGTCGGCAATGGTTCGTGCCACACGCAGAATTTTATCATACGCTCTGGCACTGAATCCGAATTCCTCTATGGAATGTCGCAGCAAAACCTGCTGACTACGGTCAAGCGCACAATATTTGATCAGATGAGACGGCTCCATCGCCGCATTGCAGCGGACCGTCTTGCTGTTCTGAAAACGTTGTGCCTGAATGTACCGCGCCCGGATCACCCGCGCACGAATCGTTTCGCTGCTTTCCCCCGCAGGTGCCGAGGTCAATTCGTGATCAGAAAGCGCACTGACTTCTATGTGCATGTCAATACGGTCAAGCAGCGGTCCCGAAATCCGGGAACGGTATTGCTGGATCTGCAAAGCACGGCAACGGCAGCGGTGGCGCGTATCTCCCAAATGTCCGCAGGGACACGGATTCATCGCCGCGACCAGGATAAAACGTGCAGGAAACAGAAAACTGCCCGATGCCCGGCTGACCGTCACATCCCCGTTTTCCAGAGGTTGACGCAACACTTCCAGCACGCTGCGTTTGAATTCCGGCAACTCATCCAGAAATAATACACCATTATGCGCCAGACTGATCTCGCCCGGCTGGGGATTCGTTCCCCCGCCCAATAATCCGGCATCACTCACCGTATGATGCGGGGAACGGAACGGACGTGTTTTCAACAGAGGTGCGCCCGACGGCAGCAAGCCCATAATGGAATGGATACGGCTCGTTTCCAATGTTTCTTCCACCGTCATCGGCGGCAAAATACCGGGCAGCCGTTTGGCAAGCATACTCTTTCCCGATCCCGGAGGACCGGAAAGCAATACATTATGACCTCCCGCCGCTGCAATCTCCAATGCCCGTTTCGCCGCTGTCTGCCCTTTGACTTCCGCAAAATCCGGAATACCGGACCAATCCGGTTCCGTAAAACAGTTGTCCGGATCACGTGCCAATGGCAACGCATTGCCCTTGACCACTTCAATGGCATCCAGCAGAGATGTCACACCGAATACGGGAATATCACCCGCCGCAACCAGGGCTTCCGACGCATTTTTCGCCGGAACAACAATCGCCGCAATATCATCTTTCATACTCCGTGCAGCCAAAGCGACGGGCAGGATCCCTTTGACGGGGCGTACAGCTCCATCCAATGCCAATTCTCCGGCAAATAACAGATGTTCCAACATTCCACCGGGGATTGCCCCGCTTGCCGCAAGAATACATAAAGCAATCGGTAAATCAAACAGGGAACCTTCTTTCCGTAAGTCTGCCGGTGCAAGATTGACAATCGTCGGTCCCTGGGGATACGGAAATCCGCACGCCGTAATGGCACTGCGCACCCGTTCCCGGCTCTCTTTGATGGCGGCATCGGGCAAACCGACGACCATCGTGGAACCGTATTCGGCTTCGTTATTCTGACAATGCGCCTCAATATCCACACGGAGTGCTTCCACTCCCGCAATTGCGGCGGAACAAGTCTTGGCTATCATCTTGCAACTTCCCTCTGTATATACAAGGAAACGGTGTGATCAACTATACTGTTTCATCACACCGTCTGACTCAAAAAATTATTCCCATTCAATCGTTCCGGGCGGCTTCGGTGTCACGTCATACACAACACGGTTCACACCCTGAACTTCGTTGATGATACGTTCTGTCATCTTATCAATCAGTTCCCAGGGGAGACGGACCACTTGCGCCGTAACCGCGTCAACAGAGTTGATGGAGCGGATGGCGATGACATGATCATAGGTGCGTTTGCCGTTTTTCATACCGACAGAACGGACCGGCAGGAAGATGGCAAAGGTCTGCCAGGTCTTATGATACCAGCCGGATGCAAGCAATTCTTCCGTAACAATAGCATCCGCTTCCCGCAGTTTGCGCAGAGTATCCCGTTCGATCGCACCCAAATGGCGAACACCCAGAGACGGACCCGGGAACGGATGACGATCCAACAATTCAGAAGGCAATCCCAGGAGTTTACCAACTTTGCGGACTTCGTCTTTGAACAAACGTTCCACCGGTTCCACCAGTTTGAATTTCATATTTTCGGGGAGACCGCCCACGTTGTGGTGACTCTTGATCACGCCGTCTTTGCTGCCGTCAAAGGAAATACTTTCCAGGATATCGGGGTAAATGGTACCCTGCCCGAGGAACGGCGCATCGACTTCAGCCGCAGCTTCTGCAAAAACTTCAATAAATTCTTTGCCGATGATCTTGCGTTTTGTTTCCGGATCGGATACGCCTGCAAGTTTATCCAGGAAGCGATCAGAAGCATCCACATATTTCAGATTCATTTCAAAATTGCGGGCGAAAACTTCCTGCACCATTTCCGCTTCGTTTTTACGGAGCAGACCATGGTTGACAAATACGCATGTGAGCTGTTTGCCGATGGCTTTATGAATCAGGGCAGCAACCACAGAGGAGTCAACTCCGCCGGAGAGACCGAGAACCACTTTCTTGTCTCCAACCTGAGCGCGGATATCAGCCACAGCTTCATCCACAAAGTTTTCCAATTTCCAAAGCCCCTGGCAACCGCATTTTTCTTTGCAGAACGCAACAGCGGCATCGTTACAGCCGGTGTATTGGAATACGGGCAAACCCAACGCATTGAAACGTGCCTGTGCTTCTTTCTTGGCATCGGTATCAATGTCGCCGCAATAAATCAGACCGACCGGTTTTTCCTGCATCAGGCGGGCATCCGGAGTCGTGGAGGGCATGACCATGGTGTAAATGTTGCAATCGCGGATTGCGCGGGCAATCTGCTGCACGGAACTGCAGCCGAAATTGACCAGAACAACGGTTTCAGGTGTGTTTTTCATATAAAGATACTCCTTATGTTATCTTTTAAAATACCATCAAAACGCAAAAAAGTCAAATGATTTCCCCGTTTTTCTTTGCGCTTTTTTTACCATACCGGAGGCAGACAATATTCAATCGCATCCGGCGCAATCACTCGAAAATCTGAAAAGTTGATGATACTTACCGCCTTTTCCGCCAAGGATAATAAATCTGCCGTCAACATTCCATCCGTTTTCCAGGGGCCATTCTCCGTATACGGAACCTGAACCAGCAGGATATCCGCCTTTTTTACCACCTGTTCCAGCGGCAGAAATGTTTCCGTTTGGATTTTAGAAAAATCACAACCGCCCATACCGTTGCCCCAGACTTCCCGGAGTGCATCGCACAATTCATCCGAATCATCCGTCAACCGTGGCGGATCGCATAACAGAAAAGTCAATTCATAACGGGCAGCAAGATATTCCCGCAATTCCAAACCGAATTTTCCAACTCCGATCAAACCGATCGTCATGCCATTTTGAATGTATTCTGCCAGCGCATTACTTACATTTGTTTCCATCCTCACACCTCTATCCCCAATAATTGTTCTGCATTACGATAAAAAATCTTTTCCAGCATATCTTCCGGCAATCCCAGAGAATACACTTCTTCCACCGCCTGTTTATGTCCGATCGCCGGATAATCACTGGCAAACAGAATCCGGTCTGCTCCATGCTGCAATACCATTTCTCTGGTCCGTTCCAATCCAAGATGAACGATCGTACTGGAAATATCCAAATACAAATCTCTGCCAATCAAACTTTTTTGCGAACGATCCCAAACCTGAAATCCGCCAAGATGCGCCCCGATCACTTTCAGACCCGGGAACAGATCCAGGACATGCGCCAACCGTTCCGGCGCAGAAAATGAAGTCTTCGGATCACCCATATGGAACAGCAGAATCATAGAATCACCAATTTCTTCATACACACGGAGCATACGCGGATCATCAATATCGAATTGTTGAAAATCCGGGTGAAATTTGATCCCTTTCAATCCATAATCTTTCATCCGCTGCACCTCCCCCGGAATGTCATCATAATCCGGATGAACGGAACCGAACCCGATAAAAAGATCCGGGAACTCCCGCTGCAGAGAACTGATATAATCGTTGATCACCGGAACCTGCTGCGGTTTTGTCGCACAGGAAAATATAATACTGCGGGAAATATTCCCCTCTTTCATACAGCGGATCAAATCATCCTGTTCTCCGCTCCCGGTCCAGCGATAACCATAATAACTTTCCAATTGGTGAATAACTTTTTCTGCAACACCGGCAGGAAAAATGTGGGAATGAACATCAATGTATTTCATAAATTCTTTCCGTTTCACGTTTGAGATAAATGTTGCCTTTGAATATACCATAAAAACAGAAAATTACAAGAAATTCCTGAAACAAAAAAATAAAGATCGCCCACTTGACATTCAACCGTCGCCATGCTACATTATTCCCGGTATATCTCTGAAAGGTCAAAAATACAATGAATAAGCAAACCGTATTCCGATATAATGGCGTTACCGGACACCGCGGCAATCCGGAAAAAGCTCCCGAAAATACCATGGAATCTTTCCGCAGCGCAATCGGTGAAGGAGTCGATTTCCTGGAAACCGATGTCCATATGACAAAAGATGAAAAATTGGTATTATGTCATGACCCGACAACCGGGCGTACTTGCGGAACAGACCGGATCATTGCGGACAGCACTCTTGCCGAACTGAAACTTTTGAATGCTTCTTACGGATTCAATACGGAAAATCATACCTCTTTCCCTCCGACACAGATCCCGGAACTTTGTGAGCTGCTGGAAGAAGTGAAAAATCACCGCGATGTCCGGCTCTCCCTTCAACCGAAATGCGATCATGTCCGGGAAATCTGTGATGAAGTGAAAAAATACGGCATGGAATCACAAATCGCATTCAATGACGGCTCGCTCCGGTACATGATAGAAGCAAAAACTCAAATCCCGCAAGCCATTATTTTCTACGATACCTACGGCACTGAACAGTTGGAAAATGGAATCGCGGATGCCGTAAAATACGGATTCTTTGCCATCGTCTCCCATTATAACGCTCTGACTCCGGAGCTGGTAAAAAAAATTCAGACTGCAGGGCTGGAAGCCGGAGTCTGGACCGTGGATACAGAGGAGGATATCCGGCGTTTTCTCGACATGGGTGTAACACGGTTTTATTCTGATCGGATTTCAAATGTCTTCAGAGCAAAAGGAATCCAATAACGATACAGAATAAGAAACAGAAATGCGGGGAAAAACACTTTTGACACAAAGCGTTCTTCCCCGCATCGTTTATTTTAATTTTATGAGGCAATTTCAAAAGTCTTCAAAAATGCCTGAAAACTCTTGTTGCGATCTGAAAACGGAGCGTTTGTGGTGGTTACCCTTTGGGTAGCCTCGAACAAACTACCATTTCCATCTCATCAACAATTATTTTTCAGTCAAATTTTGCCGGACTTTTGAAATTACCTCTTATATTTTACAGCGGCTTGGCAGCGGCAAGCGCATCCCCCAGACTGCCGAAAGTGGAGGGATCCGGTTTCGGCAACGGTTCCTGATCAATCACACGGTTCTGCGCTTCAAAGATTTTTTTCAAGCCGGAAGATGCCAACGCCAGCAGTTTATCCAAATCTTCCCGGGAAAACGGTTTTTCTTCCGCAGTCCCCTGCACTTCCACAAATTTACCGGATTCCGTCATGATCACATTAAAGTCCACTTCCGCAGCCGAATCTTCTTCATAACACAAATCAAGAAGATGATTGCCATTGAGAATACCGACACTGACCGCTGCCACATTTTCCCGCATGGGATTCCGTGCCAACACTTTTTTGGCGACCAGACGGCGGAATGCCAACTGAAGAGCTGCCCCGGCACCGCAAATGGAAGCACAACGGGTCCCGCCATCGGCATCAATTACATCACAATCAATATAAACGGTATTGGGACCGAGCAATTCCATATCGATCACGGAACGGAAACTGCGGCCGATCAAACGCTGAATCTCCAATGTCCGACCGCTCTGTTTGCCTTTGGCGGCTTCTCTTTGAGAACGGGAATGAGTGGATGCAGGGAGCAAACCGTATTCGGAAGTAACCCAGCCGCCGGACACACCCTGCTGGCGCATCCAGGAAGGAACTCCGCTTTCAAAAGAAACGGAACAGATCACTCTTGTGCCTCCGGCTTCCACCAAAACGGATGCAATCGGATGAGAAAGAAAATCAGGGGTGATTTTGAATTTGCGGAGCTGATCCGCATTTCTGCCGTCGGAACGTTTTACATTACTCATATCAGGGACCTCATTTGAATTATAAAAAACGCCGGATGACAGAACATCTGCGGCGCCTGGCTGTTCTGCTTAGGGCTGCTTTGTTCCCAACCTGACCCGGTTCACAGAAAAACCAACGCACAGAGTCCGGCATCCGGCGAAAAATACCATACGTTTTCTGAAACTCTTATACTTTACACCCGGAAACGAAAAATTCAAGGCAAAAAGTCAATTCTTCCCGTAATTTTTTTCGATCAATGATCCGATCGATCATTCCTTTGCGTAAAAGAAACTCCGCGGTCTGGAATCCTTCCGGCAATTGCGCCTGCGTCGTATCCTTGATCACGCGGGGTCCGGCAAACCCGATCAATGCCCCCGGTTCTGCTAAAGTCAAATCCCCGAGAGATGCAAAACTGGCAGTCACACCGGCTGTCGTCGGGTGAGTCATGATCACGATATACGGCAGACCGGCTTCTTTGTGACGATCCAATGCGCCGCTGGTTTTTGCCATCTGCATCAAACTGATCATACCTTCATACATGCGGGCTCCACCACTGGCTGTAACGATGACCAACGGCAATTTTTTCGCCGTTGCATATTCGATCAGACGGGTAACTTTTTCGCCGACGACTGCACCCATACTTGCGCCGAGGAAACGGAAATCCATTACGCCGAGTGCATAGGGGATATTTTCCAGTGTGGCTTCTCCGCACACAATAGCATCCACCAGACCGGTTTTCTTTTTATTGGATTCCAATTTTTCCGTATAAGAGGCAACGCCTTCAAATTTAAGCGTATCAACCGATTCGAGTTTTGCATCGATTTCCCGGAAAGAACCTTCATCGGTCAGCAATTCGATTCGACGGGATGCAGGCAGCGGATAATGAAATCCGCATTTCGGGCAGATATTCCAGTTTTCTTCTTTCTGCTTTGTAAAAATGGTTTCTTCACAATTTTTACATTTTTCCCACAAACCTTCGGGAATTTCTTTTTTACGCGGAAGTTCCAATGTTGTCTGATCCGCAGCAGAATCAGAGTCTGCCATCTTCGGATTTCTGTTAAAGAACATTACCATATTTTCAATTCCTTTGTCTTCTTGCCACTGTAAAAACATATACCTTTGATGCACCCGCACGTTTCACGGTCCGGGCTGCCGCCGATAATGTTGCACCGGTCGTCATAACATCGTCCACTAATAATATAGCACGCTTTTTTAAAATAGTCGAGTCAAAAATTGAAAAAGCTCCGGATAAATTTGATTTTCTTTCATTCCGATCCAGTTTTGCCTGCTGTTTTGTGTATTTTTTACGCCGTAAAGCATGACAGAGCGGGATTCCCGTCCCTTCACTCAACACTTTTGCATATATTTCCGATTGATTAAAACCGCGCATCAAATACCGTGTCCAATGCAATGGCACCGGAATGATATAATCCACCTGCGGCATCCGGTCCGCCATCGCCATCAAACATAATTTACCAACAAGGTATCCGGCATCCGGCTGTTTCTCATATTTACATTTATGGAGCAGATCTTTGAGCAATCCATCCATACGGAAGGCGGAAAATGCACCATCCCATTGCCGTTTGCCATTGACCAGACAGGATTCGCAAACATCCAGAAAACCGTGGAGTTCACCACCGCACATGGGGCAATACGGCGGTTGAAGAAATTGCAGCTGTTGAAAACATCCGGCACATAACATATTCGGCGAATCATCGAAAGGGACTCCGCCGCAAACCGGACATTCCAAAGGTAAAAAAATCCGGAGAAGATCGTGGATCTTTCCGGATTTCTGCTTGATACAAGCCTTGTAAGGCATATTCAATCTTACTTGATACCGTAAGCAGCATCTGCATCATATTTGAACTGGGAGCCAAGAGAAACCAAAGTTTTGGTATGAGTAATGCCCTTGATCTGCGAACACATTTTGTCCGCAATAATCATGGAAAGCTGCTGATTGGATTCAACGCGCGCGACGGCGGCAAGATCATATTCACCAACGACGGAATGGACTTCTACGATACCGTCAACTGCCAAAATTTCATCCATGACGTTCTGGAGCAAAGCGCGCTCCACGTTTACCAGAATCATTGCTGTGATCATGCTAAAGTACCTTTCATTTGCTAAGGTGTTGGTTATTTCTCCGGACTTCACCTTGCGGCAAAGTTGCCGGTCTCTGTTTGCTAACATAACGCAGATACGGCACATGTCAAGCCGTATTTTTCAAAAAAATACATTTTTTTTCGTTTTTTTTCTGTTTTTCTGCAAAAATCAGCGTTTTTTTCGTGGTTCGACAACTTTTTTTTTACATTTTTTCTCACAGATATCCCATAATTTTTCAAAAAACGGGTATTTTCTCCGTATTTGAACGGGAGAATTTTGATTTTTGAAAAAGTGATTTTGTCAGATTTTTGTTTATGAGCAGAAATGTTATCTCAAGTCTAATCACAGTCTCGACTGCACGAAAAAACACGGATCAATCGCGAAACAAGCCCCCTTGCGGGGCGGCAAGAGTCAGACAGCCCAGGGTGGAGCGAAGCGCAACCCTGGGTACAGGCATTGGATCACGTTATTATATGATTGCCACCGCGTTGACGGCGTTTCGGTAGAAACGGACGGCATCGTGGTGGCAATGACATTCCCGGGA
>JAFVSW010000135.1 GCA_017503545.1 Lentisphaeria bacterium
GAGCAAGTGAGAACCTCGGCTTTGCCATTGTTACGTTGGATGACTGGAGTAAACGTACAACGCCGGATTTATCCATTTCTGCCATTCGCGGCAAAATCATGGAAATGGGTTCCGCTATTCCGCAGGGAGAAGTCCGTGCTTTTCAGCCTCCGGCAATTATGGGATTGGGGGTTACCGGCGGTGTAACTTTTGCATTCCGTACTGCAGGGGGAGAAACTCCGCAGGAATTTGAACAGCAAATGGGCAAACTCCTGGGAATGCTCAATAATAAGCAGCTGATGCCGGAGGTTGCTTTTGCGTTCAGTGGATTCAACGCCCGCACGCCGCAGGTGTTTCTGGATATCGACCGTGAAAAGGCTGAAGCTCTCGGAATTCCGACTGATCGCATTATGACTTTTATGCAGAGCAGTTTTGCCAGTTTGTATGTTAATGACTTCAATATAAAAGGCTATTCTTTCAAGGTAAAAATTCAGTTGGATGGCGATGAGCGTTCCACTTTAAGTGCTTTGGAGGAAACAATGGTGCAGAATAACAACGGGGATATGGTTCCTTTATCTGCTTTTACTACCCCAAAAATTATGCTTGGAGCCCGTAAAATCGAACGTTTTAACCAGAATATGTCTGCGGCAATAACGGTAATTCCTGTACCCGGAGCTTCGTCAGCACAGATTATGGATAAAATTGAAGCAATGGTAAAAAAGGATTTCCCCAATCATTATACAGTTGGTTGGACTGATATGAGTTACCAGGAAAACAATAATGACGGTCGGATCCTTATTCTGATGACATTGGCTTTCATTTTCGGTTATCTCTTTCTGGTTGCACAATATGAGTCCTGGACAGTTCCACTGCCGGTTATCCTGTCGGTCACATTCGCTATGCTTGGCGGGGTAACAGCCCTGTGGATGACTGGCATGTTACTGGATATTTATGCGCAGCTTGGTTTGATTATGCTTATCGGCTTGTGTGCAAAGAGTACGATTCTGATGGTGGAATTTTCAATGCAGGAGCGTGCAGCCGGCAAGTCCGTGGTCAGAGCTGCCCTTAACGGAGCAAATTACCGTTACCGTGCGGTGCTGATGACGGCGTGGAGTTTTATTTTCGGTGTTCTGCCGTTGCTGTTTGCCTCCGGAGCGGGAGCGGAAAGCCGCCGCGTTATAGGAACAACGACGTTCTGGGGGATGTTAGCCGCAACCATTCTCGGTGTGGCATTTATCCCGCCGTTATATACACTTTTCCAGAAAGCCCGTGAAAAGGTAAAAAATAAACATTGATCGAGGTGAAAATTTATCAAAGGCAATCTGAAGTTTTCTGAACCAGAGAGAAGCGGGTTTTTCCCCGAAAAGTACTGCCCGGAAAAAGGTGCATCAATACAACTTCTTCCGGGCAGCAGTATAATTCAGGTCAATCCTGCTGTTCAGTTTCTTCCCGTTTTTTCTGACTGCGTTTGTAGAGCCACAATGGAATAAGGATGAATACAACTGTTCCGATCAGCAGAAAAGCGATGTAAGCCAATACATACAGTGTACCTTTTTCACGGACTCCGGGAGTCGGAATAAAACCGGTTATGATCGCAAACAATGAAGTGAGAAATGCGATGCCGGATACCAGCCACATTCCGATTTTACCGCCCGGCACCTTGTATGCCCGGGGAATATCAGGCTTGCTGTAACGCAGTTTGATCGCCGCTGCAAACATCAGCAAATACATTACCATATATAACTGTGCCGTCAGGGCAGACATCAGCCAGAATGCTCCGCTGATCGTCGGCATGAACAGAATCACCAGAGCCAGCAATGAGGAGATCACGGCCTGAATTATCAGGATATTGGTCGGCATTCCGGCGTTGTTGCGGTGTTGCCATATTTTGGGCAGATAACC
>JAFVSW010000136.1 GCA_017503545.1 Lentisphaeria bacterium
ACCTTAACGTCCAAACAAACAACGAGGGAACAGATTGCGGGGATATGATTTTTGGGCAAAAAAAATGGTTGCCTGACCTGGATTTGAACCAAGACAAACTGAACCAGAATCAGTTGTGCTACCGTTACACCATCAGGCAAAACCTTCGATTATGCAATTAATATATCCCCATTTTGAAAAAAATCAAGTGAAAAATAAAAAAAAGATCGTATTTTTTTTTATTTTTGTTTGATTTCCTGCTGAAATGCTGTATTTTACCCTATGAAACAAAATGAACATTATACTATTATTTTGGAGATTTTGGATATTATGGGGAATCTTTTCAAAGAACAGTTACAAGTCAAGACATTGATTTTTGACGGCGGTATGGGAACCGAATTGTATAAACGCGGTTTCTTTGTTAATACATCATATGAAAATTTGTGTTTGACTTCGCCGGAAATCATTCAGGAGATCCATCAGAAATATAAAGATGCCGGGGCAGAGGTGTTGACAACCAACTCTTACGGTGCCAATTTGCGGCATTTGACCAAATTCGGTTTGGGTGAAAAACTGGAGGAAATCAACCGCGCAGCCGTCCGGATCGCCCGGAAAGTTGCAGGTCAATCCCTGCTGCTTGCGGGGTCTGTCGGCCCTTTGTGTGATTCCGAATCTCCGGAAACGCTGGAAAGTGCCGCGGCGATGCTTCGGGAACAGGCGGAAATCCTGATTTCTGAAGGTGTGGATTTTATTCTGTTTGAAACAACCGCTGCAAAGTCTGATCTTGACCGTATTCTTGCAGCCGTCAATTCCACCGCTGCGGAATTTCCGTATGCGGTCAGTTTTATGTGCAAAGAGGATGGTACGCTTCAGGATGGGACCTCTCTTGCGGATGTGATTGCGGCATTACAGGCATCAGCCCGTCAACCTTCCGCTTTCGGTTTGAATTGCGGTCTTGGTCCGGATCAGATTCTTTCTGTGTTGGAAAAAGCTGTTAAGGCAAGTCCGTATCCGGTAATCGTACAGCCGAATGCCGGTGCGCCGCAGAATGTGGATGGTCGTATGATTGCCATGTGCAGTCCGGAATATTTTACGACTTACTGCGTCCGTTATCTTGCACTGGGTGTGCGCGGATTGGGCGGCTGTTGCGGAACTACACCGGATCATATCCGCGATATGGCACGGAGTGTGAACCCGATGACCCGTATTCAGACTTCGGAAACGTTTTTGACGGGGAAACCGGAAGCTGCGGAACAGGAGGCAGTGCCCTTTGCAGAACGTTCCACGTTTGCGGAAAAACTGGCATCCGGCAAATGGGTGCGGAATGTGGAAGTGGTTCCGCCCCAGGGGTATGAATTGGAAACAACAATCGAAAAAGCCAAACAATGCCGTGCTGCCGGATTTGATGCAATCAATATTCCGGATGGACCGCGTGCCAGCAGTCGGGTATCGCCGATGGTGACGGCATACCGTATTCAGGCGGAAGCGGGGATTGAAGCGATATTGCATCAATGCTGCCGTGACAAGAATCTGATCGGGATGCAGTCTGATTTGTTAGGCTGTGCCGCGTTAGGGATCAATAATTTGTTGTTTATTACGGGCGACCCGCCGAAATTGGGGGACTATCCCTTTGCGTCCGGGGTGTTTGATATTGACTCCATCGGTTTGATTCGTCTTCAGAACCGTTTGAATCACGGTTTGGACCTTGCGGGGAAGGCAATTGCTAAAGTGACGGGTGCTGTGATCGGTGCCGGTGCTGACCCCAATGCCATTGATATGGAACGAGAGATTCGCCGTACCAGAGAAAAGATTCAGGCGGGAGCGGAATATATTGTGACCCAGCCTGTATTTGATGTGGAAGCATTATTACGCTTTATGGATGCGGTTCCTGAACTGGAAAAAACACCGTTGATTGCCGGTATCTGGCCTTTGGCAAGTTTGCGTAATGCCGAATTCATGCGGACTCAAGTACCCGGTGTTGTTGTGCCGGACAGTGTGATCACCCGGATGGCAGCGGCAAAAGATAAAGAAAGTCAGATGCAATGCGGGATCGATATGGCACGGGAAGCAATCGCCCGGATCCGTGACCGTGCTGCCGGGGTACAGGTCAGTGCGCCGTTCGGAAAAGTTTCCATTGCAATTGCAGTTATTGAAGAATGATCCATTATGGGCAGCAGTAAGGTAAATTCTGCATTGGAAAAAATTCAGTCGCCCGGCGATCTGAAAAAGATTCCGGCGGATGAACTGGAATTTCTGGCGGAAGAAATGCGTTCTCTGATTATTCATACGGTGTCGGAGAACGGGGGACATCTTGCGCCCAATCTGGGGGTGGTGGAATTGACCATTGCCTTGCACCGGGTATTTCAGACTCCACAGGATCATATTGTATGGGATGTGGGACATCAGAGTTACGCGCACAAATTGCTGACCGGGCGTTTGAAAAGTTTTTCTACAATCCGTAAATTTGATGGTTTGAGCGGTTTTACCTTGCGCGGGGAATCGGAACACGATTGTTTTGGTGCGGGACATGCCGGAACCGCAATTTCTTCCGCTATGGGTTTTTCCTCTGCGGATGATTTGCAGAAGAAACAAACGCATACGGTTGCGGTGACAGGTGATGGCTCGCTCATTTGCGGGATCTCGCTGGAAGCCTTGAACAATTTGAGTTGTACCTGTAAAAATATGATTCTTGTTCTGAATGATAACAAGATGTCGATTTCCAAAAGCATCGGTGCGATTCCGAATTATCTGAATCATTTGATTACGGGGAAAAGTTACAACCGTTTCAAAGCATTTATCAAAATGATGGTTCAGCGTATGCCGAAAGGCAAAGCGTTGATCGGCAATATTCAGAATTTGGAAGCATCGGCAAAAAATCTGTTTGTGCCGGGAATCTTTTTTGAAGAATTGGGGATCCGTTATGTGGGGCCGGTGAACGGTCATGATTTGCCGGGTCTGATTCAGACATTTGAACGGGTGAAAGAGTTCAACCGTCCGGTGATAGTTCATGTGATTACGGAAAAAGGACATGGCTGTCCTTATGCGCTGGCGGAACCGGAACGGTTTCACGGGGTAGGGCAATTTATCCCGGAAACGGGAGAAAAACGGAATGTTTCACCGGGTAAGATCACATTTTCCGAACAATTCGGCAAAACCCTTGACCGTTTGATGGCGGAAAATGATAAAATCACAGCCGTTACCGCTGCCATGGCATCCGGATGCGGTTTGAATGATGCGTTTACGGAACGGTATCATGACCGCTTTTTTGATGTCGGAATCGCGGAAGAACATGCCGTAGTGTTTGCCGGGGGGCAGGCGGCTGCCGGATTACGCCCCGTTGTGGCGATTTATACTACGTTTTTCCAAAGAGCGTTCGATTGTATTTTTCATGATGTCTGTTTACAGAATCTTCCGGTCGTTTTCTGTGCGGACCGCGCCGGGATCGTGGAAGACGGTCCGACGCATCACGGTATTTATGATCTGGCATTTTTCCGTGCCATGCCCAATCTTTCCATTCTGGCACCTTGTGATGAAATGGAATTGGATGCAATGCTGACCGATGTCATACAAAATCATCCGTCCCCGGTTATGATCCGTTACGGAAAAGGCAGTTCCGGTATGGTTGCCGACCGGAAACATACGCCGTTGGAATGGGGAAAATGTGAAATCGTCCGCACCGGTACAGATGCGGTGATCTGGACTTATGGCAAAGATGTGACTTTGGCATGGAATGTGGCGGAACGGCTTGCGTCGGAATATCATATTTCCTGCGGTGTGGTCAATGCACGGTATCTCAAACCTTTTGATGCAGAATCCCTGCGGGCATTCGCCGCACAGATGCCTGTGATTACGCTGGAAGATCATGTATTGACCGGCGGACTTGCTTCCATTGCATCGGAAATTCTGGCATCAACGGCACATAAAGGCTTGTATCCGTTCGGTTGGGATGTGGAAAAAACGGTGCTTCATGGTTCCCCGGATGCCTTGCGGCGTGCGGCGGGACTGGATGTGGAACAGCTTAGTGCGCGTATACATTCAATCCTGACGGATACTGTTAAGTAAAATACATACCTCGCTGCCATCCTGCCATGTACGGATGGCACGGATGAGAAATGCGGCAACGGTTTCTCCATCTTTGAGGGAAAGCGTTTTGATATTTTTATCCGGCGGAGTGCAGAACAATTGGGGGATATATAACTGTTTGCCGTAATTTTGCTTGAGCCGGTTCTTTTTGAGTCGGTTATATCGGTTTGCGAACGTTCTCTGCTCTGCTGTACCGTGGAGAATGGCAAGCAGTCCGGTGGCAGTTTCATCACCGGCTTTTGCAGCCAGCTGCCAAAGTTGTACGGCGTAAGACAGATTGGTTTGCACCCCTCTGCCGTGCCATAACATGAATGCCTGAATCCGCATAGCAGGAACGGAAGTCCGTCCTGCGGCAGTTTTGACGGTTTTGTATAAAGTTTCATCCGGGGTATCCGGTTTCAATGGGATAAAATACGGTTCGCCGTATGCTCCTTTTTGCCATAGAGAGTGGATTTCGGGAAGTTTTCGCGGGATTTTAGCCCCATGTCCGTACAGCAGCCGTATTTTTCCGTGTGGATTTTCCGGTTGCTCCAGGATCATTTGAGCCAGGATCCGATCCGGTTCAGAGGGTTCTGCGGCTATGGCAGATACGGCACCGGCGAGAGCTGTGACCATGCAAAATGAGCAGAGAAATGAGTAATAATAAAAAAAAGCCATGAAAAAACACCTGATTTTTCAGAAAACAACTTGTAAAATCCGGAAATGATGATATAGTAATATATTCCGCATACTTTAATGTATCCCCGGAATGAGAAAATGCAAATCTGAAATTTCAATAAATATAAGGAAAAAGAAAAATGAAAGAAGGCATCCATCCGCAATACGGTCCTGCCAAGGTCATTTGTGCCTGTGGTAAAGTTTGGGACATCTACTCCACACGTAAAGAACAGAAAGTCGGTATCTGTGCCGAATGTCACCCGTTCATCACCGGTAAACAGAAACTGGTTGACGTTGCAGGTCGCGTGGAAAAATTCCGTCGCCGTTACGAAAAGAACGCTGCGAAATAATTCGCCTCTGTTCTTATTTGAAGATCCGGTCCGGAGATGTGTATTCATCTCTGCACCGGATATTATTTTCTCTATACGCTGCACGCCATGAACAGAGACGAACTGGCTCCCCGCATCGATGCATTACGGAGTCGCTTTTCGGAGATCGAAAGTTCTCTGGCTGCTCCTGATGCTTACAGCAACCCGAAAGAGTATCAACGACTTTCCCGGGAGCGCGTGCGTTTATCCTCCCTTTTTACTCTTTATGAGCAATGGACCGGTTTACTGGATGCCATTGACTCCAATAAAACACTTCTGCTGCACGAAGATGATGCAGAATTCCGTTCCGTTATTGAACAGGAAATCCTTCAGGAAGAAGCAGATTCGATTCAGAAAGAACAGGAATTGCTCCTTGCCATGATTCCGGCTGATCCCGGTGATGAACGGGATGCTATCATGGAGATTCGCCCCGGTGTCGGCGGCGAAGAAGCCGCCTTGTTTGCGTCCTCCCTGTTCCGTGCTTATACAAAATATGCTGAATTGCGGAATTGGAAACTGGAAGTGTTGGATCAATCGGAAACCGAATTGGGCGGTTTGCGGGAAGTGGTCCTTTCCCTTTCCGGTCCCGATGTCTTTTCCCGTTTGAAATACGAAAGCGGCGTACACAGGGTGCAGCGCGTCCCCACAACCGAAGCCTCCGGCAGAATTCATACATCCACGGTAACGGTCAGTGTGTTGCCGGAAGCATCGGAAACGGATGATGTCCCGATCCGCCAGGAAGACCTGGAAATTTCCACGTTCCGCTCCTCCGGTCCCGGCGGACAGAATGTGAACCGGACGGATTCTGCGGTTCGGATCCGTCATATTCCCAGCGGAATCGTTACTGCGAGCCAGCAGGAACGTTCCCAGATCCGGAACCGGGAAATTGCATTGCGTATTCTGAAATCAAAATTATTGGAACAGATCCGGCGGGAAGAAGCGGAACGCCATGCTGCCTCCAAACGGGCGCAAATCGGGGCAGGAGACCGCAGCGAACGGATCCGTACGTATAATTTTCCGCAGAACCGTGTAACGGATCACCGGTTCGGCGTATCGGCACACAATCTGCCTGCATTGATGGAGGGCGATTTTGATTTGATCCTGAACCCGTTGTTTGCGGAAGATGATAAACTGAAACTGGAAGAATTTCTGGAGGGAAAAAATTTATGAGACCCGGACCGCCTGTATCACCGATGAATGAAATGAATAAAAAATTCACCTGGCGTGAACAATGGACCATGATCCGCAGTTTTGCGTCCTATTATCCCCGTCATAAAAAATTGCTGGTGCTGGATTTTTCCATTGTGCTGCTGACGCCTCTTATTACTTCCCTGCTGCCTCTGATTTTTTACCGTGCCTTGCAGGTGTATTTGCCGGGACGCAATACAAAATGGTTGGTCGGTGCATTGGCTGCCATTCTGTTTCTGACATTGCTCAATATCTTTTTTGAATATGCGAAAACAAGATGGGGGCATGTCCTCGGCGTCCGGATGGAAACGGATATGCGCAACGATTTGTTTGCTCATTTACAGAAATTATCGTTTTCCTATTTTGATAAAACCAAAACAGGACATGTTATGTCCCGTATTACCAATGACCTTTCCATGATCGCTGAGGTGGCGCATCATGGTCCGGAAGATATTTTTACTGCTCTGTTGACATTGGTCGGTGGTTTGGGGATCATGTTGTGGATCAATCCTGTTCTGACCTTGTTTCTGCTGCTGCCCATGCCGGTCATGTTGATATGGACGCTTGTTTTTCAGCCCCGTATGCGGATGAATTTCCGGCGTGTACGCAAAGAAGTGGCGGAGATCAACAGCCAGGTGGAAAATTCCATTCAAGGGATCCGGGAAGTGAAATCCTATGCCAATGAGCCGCACGAAGCACGGAAATTTGAGAGGGTGAACAATCAGTTCCGCCATGCACGGGAAAATGTGTTTTCCACATTGGCGGCATTTCATTCCGGGATGATGTTTTTCACCCGCGGAGCGAACCTGTTGTTTATCGCCATCGGCATTGTGCTGATCTATCTGGATAAAGCCAATACTGCCCAGCTTATTACTTTTTATATGTATTCCGGGCAGATTATTATGCCGATCATGCGCCTGACCGGATTTTTCGAGCAATATCAGCAGGGCCTGGCGGCGTTTGAACGCTTTCACGAAATCATGGAACTGGAACCGGAGATCAATGACGCCCCGGATGCCATAACTGCCCTTGACAAGCCGTTGAAAGGGGATATTTCCATTGACAATGTGACCTTCCGTTATCAGATGGAAAACGGACTCTCTGATGAGATTCTGCGCGGTATTTCTCTGGAAATTCCCGGCGGTTCCACCGTTGCATTGGTGGGGGAATCCGGTGCCGGGAAAACCACACTTGCATCCTTGATTCCGCGTTTTTATGAAGTCGGGGGCGGCGCGATCCGCCTGGATGGTACGGATATCCGTAATTTTGCCCAGCGTTTTCTGCGGTCACAAGTGGGGATCGTCCAACAGACGCCGTTCCTGTTTGATACTACGATCCGGGAGAATATATTATTCGGGCATCCGGATGCCACGGAAGCGGAATTGATAGAGGCGGCAAAACGGGCGAACATTTATGACTTTATTCAGACATTACCGGAAGGATTTGATTCCAATTGCGGGGAAAACGGCGTTCGCTTGAGCGGCGGTCAGAGACAGCGTATTTCCATAGCCCGCGTATTTCTGAAGAATCCGCCGGTGTTGATTTTTGATGAAGCGACCAGCTCCCTGGATAATGAATCGGAACATCTGGTGCAGCAGTCTATGGAATCGTTGTGCGAAGGGCGTACAACAATTATTATTGCGCACCGTCTGTCCACGATCCGGAAAGCCGATTATATCTGCTGTATGAAGCAGGGAAAGATCGTGGAACAGGGTACGCACGAAGAATTACTGGCGTTGAATGGCTATTACAAAGATTTGTACACCATTCATTCATTTTAAGGTCAAAATGTTTTGACTGTGGAGGGGATTCCGTGGCGTAAATGCCATTTGCAAATGGCTTTGCATGCTTCTTCTGCGTTGTCTACGACCGTGAACAAATCCATATCTTCCGGGCTGATCATTTCTTCCATCAGGAAAGTATTGCGGAAGAATTCGATCAACGGTGTCCAGAATTTTTTCCCGACAAAGACAAGCGGAATGGGATTGACTTTTCTTGTCTGGATCATGGTCAGGACTTCAGACAATTCATCCAACGTGCCGAATCCGCCGGGGTAAATGGCAACGGCACTGGAATATTTGAGGAAACAAACTTTCCGCACAAAGAAGTAACGGAAATCCAAAGATTCGCTTTGATACGGATTGAAATGCTGTTCTTTCGGCAATTTGATATTAAGTCCGATAGAGACACCGCCCTTGTTATGGGCACCGCGGTTTGCCGCTTCCATAATGCCGGGACCGCCGCCGGAAACGACGCCATAGCCCAGATCCGCGAGCATTTCACCTAATTTGACACAATCCTGATATACCGGGTCGTCCTCCCTGATCCGCGCGGACCCGAAGACGGAAACGAGTTTATCATATTCGGACATCGTTTCAAAGGAGTCAATAAACTCTGCCATAATACGGAAAATACGCCATGTTTCTTCTTGTGAAGCATTTGCGTTTTGACCGCTTGTCTGTTTACCCGGTAAAAGATCGTTCATCATAGGAAAACCTCATTTTCTCAGTCTTGCAGTGTTTCCAGATATTCCATATATTCGTCTTCTTCCATCAGATCTTCCACTTCTGCAAGATCGATATTATCCAGACGGCAGATCCAGCCTTTTTCTTCGGCGGAAACATTGATCATGCCGGGGTCATCATCCAAAATACGGTTGGTCGCAATCACGATCCCGCTGACGGGTGAGAAGAAATCGGAAGAACCTTTAAACGATTCGATAGAGCCAAGCGCATCACCGACAATGATGTCTGTATCTTCTTTCGGCAGTTCCACATACGTGATGTCACCAAGTTCTTTTGCGGCAAAATCAGAAATCCCCACGGTTGCTTCATCGCCGTCAATTTTTACCCATTCATGCGTTTTTGAGTAATATTTTTCCATACTCCAGTCTGTCCTTTCTCTGACGATTACTTCCCCGGTCCGTAAGCCGGGATCCAATGTTCCAAATTTCAAAGGATAAAAAAGTGATTGCTATAAAAAAGCATTACTTTACTCATTTTTCAAGTAAATATCTACATTTTTTTTCAATTTTTTTTATTTTTCGCTCATTTTACCGCAATTTTGGCTGTTTTTCCCTTTTTTTGGGACCATGCAATTTTACTGTAAGGTCAGATATTTTTCATAAAGTTTCTTCAAAATATCCGGGAATGTTCCAGGTTTCGGAATGGTCCCATGGAAAAATTGTGTTCCCGTTTCCCTGCCGTCGGCAAGAAATTTTTCTTCCGGAACCGCATTATATGTCCATTGGAATATATGGAAATCATCTGCAAATTTTGCGGAACATGCTGGATCCAGTTGAATACAGAGATTGTTTTTACCCTGCCAGCAATCGGTGAATTCCTGTTTCCCTTCGATATCAAGAATGTATTTCAGGTAAAACGGCATCCCGTTTGCAAGACAGAGATTTTCCGTCAGATCACATGTCTTGTCCCCGGGAACAAAGAATTGCTTAAAGTCCATTGTCCCGCGGGTATACGAAACACATGCGCCGCGAGGACCACCGGCAAAAAGATTGTGTTTGACAACATTATTTTTTCCGAAATGCACATGGAACGGTGCATTTTTACAGCGGAAAACGATGTTGCCGGAAATGTGCATGTTGGAAGAACCTTCGTCCAGATAGATGCCCCAGGTTGCATATTTACCGTCAATATCATGAATCACGTTATCCGTAATCTCTGTGCCGGGCTGATTGCCGAGAACGTAGATTGCGCCCATATCCAGAACCAGTTTCTGTTCGCCCAGATGGTGTACGTGATTTCCTTTGATGATATTGTGATGTGCCGGAGACGGTTTATATCCCCAGGTCCAGCCGCAAGAGATCCCGGTATAGGGAAAATAACTGATATCGCAATTGGTTATCCGGTTTTTCGCCGCATGTTTGATCGTGATTGCCGAACATCCAGCCCAGAGTTTGCCGCCGTGCCGGATTTGACAGGATTCCACGGTGACCCCGGTTGTTGCATACATTTCATCGGATCCATTTTCATTTCCCTGGATACGGATCGCGCCGGACCCCAGATTTTCAAAAATGCAATTTTCCAGGCGGATATTGCTGCAACCATCGGCGATGAGGATACCCCAGCGTGCCAGGTTGATAAATTTACAATTGCGGAAGACACAATTTTTAGAAAAACGCAGTTGAATGGCGGCGGTCCCGGTAACATCTGCCTGTCCGGCATTGCTCTTCATGGTATCGCCATTGCTGCTGAAAGTAATATTTTCGAATACAATATTTTCTGCATGATCCAGAGTCAACAGTGTTTCTGTTCCGGATGTCATAAATGCGGCATTATTGAATGTTTCACCGGGGAGTGGCTTGTAATAAAAGATGCCTTTTTCGGGGATCGGCAGCCATTTTCCGGGAGTCAGGTATTTGACAGAAACATTTTCAAAACATACTTTACAGCAGTCGGAACCGAATTTGTACTTACTGACCTTTTGCAGATCCACATAAGTCTCCGCAGTATCCGTGACGGAAAACCGGATATTCAGCCAATCAAAATACAAGACTGCAGTTGCACCGGTGAGTTCCCGGCGGACCTCTTCCGGAATGGAGAGATGCAAACGGTTTGTGGTAAATATCTTCTTTTCCTCATCCCATTGTTTTTCCCACTTATCGCATTGGAGAAAATCATGTTCCGGCCAGCGGGACCGGGGGATGTTTTCTCCGTTCCGATAGAGGAAGGTATGACCTTGGGGCAGAGATCCCTGCCAGATTTCATCCTTTTCATCGTTCAGAAATACAACATCTGTTCCCGCAGTCCAAACGGTATTGTTGCCGTTGATTGTGCAATGGGAGTATTGGCTGTCAAGAACTGCCGATGTGTTTACGATGGCAGGGAGATCGATCCGGTCTCCGGCGGTGTGTTTTTTAAGAAATAAAGCGTTCATCATTTCTTCTCACTTGCAAGAATTTTATCTATTACAGGAATAAGTTTATTTGCCATGATACGGTAGCCTTCTTCCGTGGGGTGAAGACCATCGTGCAGGTGTTGTGTTTTATTTTTCTGATCTTTTTTGAGGAATTCCGGGGCAAGGTCCAGATAATAAACGGTTTTATTATCCGCGAACTTGCAGATCCGTTCATTGATCAAACCATATTTATTCATTTGCCAGCTGACTGGGAGAACACTCAAAAGAAGCACTTTTGCACCGGGCTGTTTCTCTTTGATGATCTTGAGAATGTTCTGAATCCCGGTTGCAATTTCATCGGGTGTATTGCGCCCCAGATTGTTGGTGCCGATCATGAGAATGATCAGTTTTGCCTTGATGCCGTCCAACTGTTTTCCTTCTGTGATACGCCACAGAATATTGCCGACTTTATCACCGGATAAGCCGATATTGAGCTTCGCCGGGTACTTTTTTAATTCTTTCTTCCAGACTTTTACGCCATTGTGCTTGACCCAGGACATTGTCCATCCGTGTGTGATGGAGTCACCCAGGAAAAGCAAGGTCGTGGTTTTGTATTTACTGATCAATTTCGTATAATTCTTTGATGACTGTTCCTGCCAGCTTTTCGGCTTGTAGGGTGTGGCAGTGATCGGTTTGGCAACCGTAACGGGTTTGACTTTGACCGTTTTTTCAGCAGTAACGGTTTTATCATCTTTCCGTACTAAAACCACCTGGTCGATCCAGACATAATTCTTGTCTGTTTCCGGTTTTTTCTGATATGCCGGGCCGGTGAATTTCAAGGAAACGTAAATATCCCATACCCGATCCGGGAAGTCAATGTTGAAAATTTCCCCGACAGTTCCATATCCTATACCCCATGAGGGGTGAGCCCATACCCGGCATGTGGGAGAAAGTTTTGTTGAGGTAACATAATAAAGGTGGAATTTGCCATCTTTTTTGATTTTTTCAAATGTGACTTTATTGTTTTTCTGGATTTTTGACTGTGCGTCGTAATATCCGAACGGCATTCCGGCTTTCGGATCTTTGACTTCCTTGCCGTAAGCATATTTCCATGCTGCTTCTGCCATCTGCCGTTCTTCGAGCCGGTAGCTGTTGGGGAAGAAACGGACGATCTGTTTTCCTGTTGTCTTGAGCTCATTTACAGGGATGGGCGCGGGTTCGATTTCTGCGATTTTGAGTTTTGTCAATAAAGGCGTTGCAAAATCTCTCTGCAATCTGGCATAGGAAATATTTCTTGCCTTGCTCAAAGATTTCAAGTCATCGACCATCCGGTCAAAGATTTTCTGTGATTTTCCTTTGTATTCCGGGGCAATTTTCAGCACTTTTGCATAATTTTTCAATAATTCTTTGTCCACAGCCAGACGCAGACGTTTGATGTTTTCCCGGGCAAACGGTTCGTTGGCTGTCATGGCGAACCATTGTTCCAATAATTTTTCCTCCCGGATGATATTGGCAGTATTTTTGTAATATCCCCATTCAATGGCGGAGGCGGACCAGAGAAGATGATTCTTGATCGTTCCTATGAATTCTTCCCGTTCATCCATCCACTTGAGAATGGAGTCCGCTGCACTGCCGAAGAAGTAACGGCAATAATCTTCCCGATGCTTTTTCCAGTCAGATGCCGGATCCCAGAAGAGTTTCAGTGCGACATATACCGCAATTTCATCCAGTGCAACGCCGCTGTATGTATAGGCGCTTTTGAACTCATAGAAGGAACCTGTTGCACCTGCCTGACGGATCAGGCGGGTATCCTCTGCCACACGTTTGACAATGCCTTCCATGCTGTCATGATAGACATAATACCATACCCAGACATGTTTTGCCAATTTTGCCCATTTTTTCAGATTCTTGTAAGATTCCTGATTGTTCTTGTGTGCAAAAGTTTTGGTTACATCATCATCCACCGGAGCAAAAATAATAACGATATTATCCGGGAATTTGCCCTTTATCATAGGCGGGAATTCGGACTGTCCTTTCCTGTATGCCAGGGTGGAAATGTAAACGCCGGGATATTTCTTTGCCACATTGGCGGCTTCCAAAAGAAAATCATACAGAGGTCCACCGGCGCATTGATATTTTTTCTCCAAAGCCTGACAGTCATTGCAATAACAGAATTTCCCAGGCCAATCCATGGCGGATACCGAATAGACTCCGGCACCGACTTTTTTGAATTGCAATTCCAGACGGCGCAGAAATTCTTTCCGGAGTCCGGGATTGCTGAAGCACAATTGCATATCCGGAACCCGTTTTCCGTTTGCGTTCATGGAAAAATATTCCGGATTGGTTTTGAAATATACACGGTCTTTTTCTTCCTTGCTGTCCCATTTCAATTCCCAGATACGCACCTGCTTGTTCGGGCGGATATAGGAAAAGAGGGTGTGACATTGCGCATAATTCTGTCTCAGATCGGAATATTTTGCACACAGGGCATTGTTATTGATTTTATGATGCAGATAAAACATTTCTCTGCCGCGTACCGAAATGAACCAGTTTGCCATGGTGCGGGTCGGAAAGCCCGGTTTTTCCCGCAAGTCCATTGTCTTGACCGTCAATTCTTTTTTCTGCGGAATGTATGTGCCGTCCTGATACGGTGTGAACCAGCGGACACCCACAATTTTTTCCAGAAATGTGCTGACAGCATACATATTGCCGAACTTGCCGCCGCCATACAAATACAGATCGTTCCCCAGGGTCCGGATCCGCAATTCACCGTGAACGGGCAGGTCTTTGCCCAGTTTCTTTTTGAGTTCCGGTGTCAATCCGATCACGATCCGCTTTTTGCCGGATTCGTTGCGTTTCAGTTCCACCCCGGTGGATTTTTTCAGATAGGTGATAAGTTCCTTTGCCGCAACATCGGACATTTGATTTTCCCCTTGAGCGGTGACGATGGTGTAGTCACTTTTTCCGTCTTTGATCAGTTGGATATCGGCAGAAAAAGCCGACAATAATCCGAATGCGGAAAGACATGAAAGTAAAAACTTCATTTTTTCTAACTCCTGTATGGTATTTTGCTGTTAGTACCCGACCGGTGCTGTGGCATTGGGGATATTTTGTTTATTCCACGGATAAACTTTCTCGCCGCCGATAAAAAACATTCCGGGGGCAGAAACTACATTTCCTGCGACCATGACCATATTTGCTTTCATTTTACTTGCGGCAAATATGTCTTTGGTTGTTCCGTTTTTGTTGCCTTTTACTTTGACACTTTTCCCATGGCGTAATTTTATAGTATCCCAACTCCAGCTGGAATAATTTCCTTCATAAGTTTCAGAAATCAACGCATGAAGGGTCGGTTTTTTGAGTTTGCTTCTGGAGTGATAATAAGCCCACGCCGGCCACCCCGCTGAAGATAAATCGCTGAGAAATCCGTTATATCCGTAACAAAGGCTGATTTCCGTCATGGCCCATTTATCGGCAAGAGGGCAGATGAATGATTTTTCTTTTACCGGTCTCCAGGTATTGCCCGGCATTGTCTTTCCTGTTATGTAAGGATAAACGAAATAAACCCAGGTATATTTGTCATTGTAAAGATACTGGGGAAATCTGTCATTCCAGTCATTTGCGTAATTGTTTGCCGCCAATCCCAACTGTCTCAAATTATTGACACATGTTGTATTATGTGCATGAGCTTTTGTGCTGCCCAATGCGGGGAGCAGCATTGCCGCTAAAATCGCAATAATGGCAATGACCACCAGCAATTCAATGAGGGTGAAGCGGTACCGCTTCCCACGCTTGGCAGCGTGGGAATAAATTGCATTAACAATACTTGCCGGTTTTTTCTGCGTTTGTGATTGCATGGTAAGACCTTTCTGTTAGAGTTGATTATTGTTATTTTCCTGATTGATTTGAATATATGCTCTGGCGCCGGTGAAGATTTTGCGGAAAAGATCTTCCAGTTTAATATTTCCTGCGGTGATACATGTCCATAAGGAATACAAGATGATCCTGTCCATGATATACATTTCCATTTCCGTCAGGAAAAGAGGTGGCGTTTCCATTTTTTCCTGGGGAATGACCAATGTATAGGGTAATTTTTTGTAGTGTTCCGCTTTTAACGGAAGCAATCCGCTGGATGCCAATTTTTCCTGCACTGAATCACATTGAAAATGATTCAATACATCAATGGAAGCCATTATATTCTCCACTTTTTTGTTAAGGGAGAAGGAAATTTGTGTACTGCTGAACCGGTCGACCATATTGTACATCATGGCACCGCTGACGGTAAAGGTTTTGATCTGTTGTTTCAGATCCGCAAATTCGTAACTCAAACCGAGAAAGAAGGGTGTTTTACCCAAAGCAAAATTGATTTTTGCGGTTTCCGGATCGTGGAGATAATCAAATTGCATGTCGTGAATGTAATCCCGGACTTCATTGAAAAGCGGACTGTATTTTTCCGTGAATGTGACAACATCCATTGTTTCCGCAAGTAAGTCATTCAGTATTTCTTTCTGTACTTTCTGACTGAAAATAAACGTGAAACTCTGGCTGATTCCGGGGTAAAGCAAGCCGCTTGCTCTGATTTTCCCGAACGCATCACGGAGATAGTCTCTCTGCTCTTTGAAATTGGTATAGGCGGGCGCCGGAATGTGGAGTTTTTTCATCAATTGATCATTACAGATCAGAACTGCAGTGGAAGAATGGAAAGGAATCGCATACGGAGAAATATCCGCTGGGGGGATTGTAAACATTCCCGGCAGATATTTCTGAATATTTATCATGCTTTCTTGTTTGAGGTCATTTGGATATTGCCAGGACGATTCTTCATAAATATCGCATGGGGTATTATTGGGGTCATCCGGATAACTCAAATCAATATGTACGGTTTTATCCTGAAGATTCCATGTATTTGCCGCAAAATCCCAGATTTCCCGTTGTACAGGAAGATAACTTCTCATTTTTATCCGGACTTTGGATAATGCCATGGGATTCAGGGGAAAATCATGGTTTTCTCTTTGTTTTTTACCTTGTTTGCCAACGAATACGCCGAATTTCGGAACGGAATAGAGCAGTCCACATTCTTTCAAATTCCGCAATGCCTTGCGTACGCAATACACATTGGTCTGATATCGTTCCATCAGAATATTTTCAGCATCCAGTTTCATTCCGGTGGAATATTCGCCATTAAGAATTTTACCGGAGATATCTGCGACAATCGTTTCGACTTGAGCATTTCCTTTTCTGATTATTTTCTTCTGCATTGAAAATCTCCTGAGTTACTGAAAAGTTGTAACATTGTTTTTTACAACATTTCTAATATAACATCCACAGTGTGTAATGTCAAGCGGATTTTTTGAAAAAATTTCAGAATCATATTTATTCTGCCGGAAATCTGTGTTTTGCGGGTTATCTTGCAGGTGAGATTTTCAATCATTCATCACTGCTGTCCGGTAAAAATTTTGAAGCAATAGAAGGTTAAAAAAGATCTCTTTGATGTGGAAATAGCAGTTTATTGGTATTCACCGGACTCTCAAATTTACTTTGTAAGATAAACACAAAACTTTTTATTCGAAAAAAAACGCAGATTAATTGGAAAACAAGCCCCATCGGGGCGGCAAGAGTCAGACAGCCCAGGGTGAAGCGCAGCGCAACCCTGGGATAAGACATTGAATAATATTGTCCCATGACAGCCTCCGCGTTGAAGACGTTCCGCAGGAACTGGATTCATCGTGGAGGCAATGACTTCCGGAAAATCATCGCATTGGCGA
>JAFVSW010000137.1 GCA_017503545.1 Lentisphaeria bacterium
CATTTCTTGAAAAAATGTGAACATAAGTTATATTATTTTCCCGAAAAAACAAAGGATGAAAAATGGACGATATGGATAAAACAATGGCTCCCCAACGGGCGCATGAACCGCAATATGCTGCCGATGATGCAACTATGCCCGGTCAGCGCGACCGCAAACCCGATGGCAGATTTCAGATCGGGGATCTGATTAAAAATCGGTACAAGGTCCTGGCGGAATTGGGGCAGGGCGGTATGGGCGTGGTTTATCAATGTTTTGATGAAGATGCCGGAATTCAAGTTGCGCTCAAGGCTCTGCCTCCGGAATTGAGTCATAACACCCTTGAAATGGAAGATATCAAAGAAAACTTCCAGTTGGTCCATAATCTGCATCACCCCAATATTGCGGCTTACAATAATCTGGAAAAAGATCATACCAACGGTAATTATTACCTTATTATGGAATGTTGCGAAGGCGAAGACTTGCGCCGTTGGATCAAACGGAAACACCGGGAACAGAATTTGACTGTTGCGGATGTGTTGCCCATCCTCAAACAAATCGCCGGTGCGTTGGATTATGCACACAGCATGAAAATCATCCATCGCGACATCAAACCCGGCAATATCATGATTGATGCTGCAGGGAATATCAAGGTTTTGGACTTCGGTCTTGCTGCACAAATTCATACCAGTATGACCCGTGTCAGTATGGCGTACCATGGAACCAGTGGAACCGGTCCCTATATGGCGCCGGAACAGTGGCGTGGAAAACGGCAGAACGCATCGGCGGATCAATATGCTCTTGCCGTGTTGACGTATGAAATGTTATCCGGCAATTTGCCTTTTGAAAGTCCGGATCCGGCGGTCTTGCGGGAAGTTGTCCTGAATGAAACACCGGACCCCATTGACGATTTAACGGAAGATATTCAGAAAGCGATTTTCCGTGCCATGAGTAAGAAGCCGGAAGAACGGTTCGCCAGCTGTTCCGACTTTGTCGCCGCGATGCAGGGAGAAAATGTAAAAACAGTCCGTACAGACCAACCAAAGAAAACATTTACAACACACGCAACAGCACCTGCGACGGATGAGTATTACAATACGTTGTGGAATGTTGAAAACTGGGAAAAGAAATTCCAATCCGAAAAATTATCTTTTACTGCCGATATGGAAAAATACAAACGGTTGGCTGAAATGGCAAAGTCAAATGGTGATACCGCATTTGCTTTCGAGCAGTTGAAAAATTTTGTTGCTGCGGCAGAAAAGTTCTTTGCTGATATACAGGAACAGCGCAAAGCAGAGGAAAAACGCAAAGCGGAAGAAGAAGCCAAACGCAAAGCGGAAGAAGCGGAAGCCAAACGCAAAGCGGAAGAAGCACGTAAAGCGGAAGAAGAACTAAGGAAGTTTACCGTATTCGATTATGATGGCGTAAAAATTGAGATGGTATTGATCAAAGCTGACACATTTATGATGGGCAGTCCGGAAAATGAACTGGATAGAGGGGATGATGAAAAACTGCATCAGGTGACGCTGACCAAAGATTATTTGTTTGGAAAATATCCCATAACACAGGCGCAATGGCGTGTTGTTATGGGGCCTGATTTTTCTTACTTCAAAGGTGCTGACCGCCCAGTGACAAATGTCAGTTGGAAGGATGCAAAAGAATTTTGTCAAAAACTCAATCAACGTTATGCGCGGAATTTACCAGATGGTTACCAGTTTGATTTGCCGACGGAAGCCCAATGGGAATATGCCTGTCGTGCCGGAACAACAACCGCTTATTCTTACGGAGATGCTTCCGATGTCAACAAAATGAATTTTGATGGAAATTATCCGTATCGCGGAGGTTCGGAAGGTGTTTATCGAGGACGGACCGTCGAAGTCGGCAGCCTTGGATATAAGAATGCTTTTGGTCTGTATGACATGCACGGCAATGTGGCTGAATGGTGCGGGGATTGGTATGGCGCTTACAGCGAAAAGGCTGTAACGGATCCTACAGGTCCGAAGACTGGCTCGACCCGCGTGAACCGTGGCGGCAGTTGGTTCAACAGTGCGAGGCTCTGCCGTTCTGCGTGCCGGTACGACTACAGCCCCAGCGATGATTGCCACGGCGACCTCGGCTTCCGCCTCGCTCTGGTCCCAGAGCAGTAAGACTGGACAGAGTTTTTTGTCTGACCAGTCTGACCAGCCCGACGGAGTGGGTAAAGTGGCAGGTGTCCACAGATAAGACCTATAAGATCTATCCGGCGTATCCGGCGTATCCGGCTTACCGGCGGAAATTTGCTTTTTTTGAAATATATGCTATATTAACAGATTATGTTTTTTTTGCATTAGTCAAGGAAAGGTGTTGTTTTATGGAAAATTGGATTTTTTATTGTGTTTGTGCGTTTGTTTGTGCATTTGTAATCTCATTGCTTGCCACTCCGGCTTGTAAATTGCTTGCCTGGCAGACCGGATTTCTGGATACTCCTGCTGCGGAAGCGCATAAAGGGCACAAAAAATCAACACCGCTTCTTGGCGGACTTGCCATGTGTACCGCATTTTGCTGTACGATTCTGCTTGGCGTGATCGTTGCTCTCCGCTGGCACGGGGAACCGGTGGCATCTTATCTTAACGGACTGCGGGAAAGTATGCCGGAACTGCTTTCTGTGGTTGCCGGTGCGATTTCCGCAATGGTTTGGGGCGCGATCGACGATAAAAAACCGATGAAAGCCTCGACTAAATTTCTCGGTCAATTGTTCATTGCAGCATTTGTTGTTTTTATGGGTGGTATCCGGATCACATTTTTCATTGATAACTACTGGATTTCTTCCTTTGGAACGATTTTCTGGTTCCTGTTCATGTTCAATGCCTTGAATTTCTTTGACAATATGGATGGTCTTGCCGCCGGTACAGCAGCGATTGCCTTTCTCTTTTTCGGTGTGGCATCATTAGTGAACGGTCAATTTTTTGTTGCTTTGCTCTGCTTTACGGCGGCGGCATCGGCTTGTGGTTTCTGGGTATACAATGCGGCACCTGCATCTATTTTTATGGGAGATTCCGGAAGTCATTTCCTCGCCTTCCTGTTATCTGTGGTTTCCGCAAAAGTGACCTATTACAATCCGGCGGTTGCTTCCACCCGGTTTGCGATTTTGATTCCGCTTTTTATTCTTGCGGTACCTGTTTTTGATGCATTGGCAGTGGTGGTGATCCGTTTGAAAAATCATAAACCGATTTATGTAGGGGATCATAACCATATTTCCCATCGTTTCTGGCATAGCGGCATGACCCGCGCCAGAGCGGTACAACTGGTTCATTTGCTGGTGTTGATCAGTTCTCTCGGTGCATTGCCGCTGTTGTGGGGAGAATGGCGTACTTGTATGGTGTTGTTGATTCAGGGAATTGCAATTCTGCTGCTTTTGAGCGTGATGCAGTATGTTGGAATCCGTGCCAACAGTAAAAATTTGAATCCGCCGGAATAAGATTATTTTTTCTTTTGCGGATGAAGTTGGAATTCCGGGTATAATTTGTTGCGGACAATGATGGAACGTCCGGTGTAATAGAGCGTGCCTTCCCACATATTTCCCTGCGGCAGATATAATCCCCGGATATAGATTTTGCCGAAATGTACGGGAATCGAACCGTATCCGTCCGGTTGAGAACTTGCCCATCCGTAAGTTCCATTCAGTATGATTGCAACGGATTGGAACCGGATGGCTTTGGGCATATCCATCTGAAACATTTCCGCCGTGGAATATTTTTTATGTCTTCTGTGCTTCGGCGCCAGCTGTTCCATGACATCGGCATTGGAATAATATTTTGCCGGTAACGGCAAGGCGGTAAATAAAAATAACAGAATGTCGCGATGTTCCCTTTTTGCTCATTGCACATTGATTTTCCCCCTTATTTTGTTTTTTCCGGCTGTTGCGGTATCAGATCCGACATATTATTGTTCCAGAACGGCAGAATATCTTTTGTGCGGATCCACCCTTCTTCATCCGCCCCGATCCGGACACGTGCCCAGTCGAGACGGGTTTCCATTACCCGGACTTCATTGCCTTCTTTCAACTGGCGTCCCACCGTTCCGTTTTTTTCGGAAGGCAGCGTATAGACCGGTGCATTGTGTGTGATCACCATCGCCTGTTCGGTCGAATAGATCCGTAAATTCTGCATGGATGCGGCAATAACCGCCAATGCCAGTACGGGGATCGCGGTCAATGCCATCCATTTCCAACCCGGTTTTTCCATGAAACGCAAACCACATGCAAGGAGCAGGATCATCATAGCGAATCCTGCGACAAGAAGCCATTCATCATAACGTAAGGAATCCCTTGCGGAAACCAGGATATCGCCCGGTCGGTTCAAATGATACCGTTCTGCCAGCAGAAGTTTTTTTCTGGTCAAATTCAGATTAACCAGAATATCACTGTTACGCGGGGCAAGGCGCAACGCCCGTTCGTAGCAGATTGCGGCACGTGAGAGATCGCCTTTCTGATAATAACAATTGCCCATATTGTACAGCAGAGAAGCAGAAACATGGGAAAGATCTTTTTGCAATTCTGCGGCATAATGCTTCAATGCTTCATCATATTTTCCATTATCGTATGCCGTCATTGCTGTTGCGGACGAGGCGGAAAGCGTGGTGGTTCCGGTAAGAAATACAGCGGTTATGATCACAAATTTTGTGAATCCTTTGATCAATGTCCGTTTCAGTTCGGGTGTAAATTCCCGTTTTACTCCGGGGATCCATGCTGCATTGGCAAGGGTTTTCAAGGCATGGGCAAAAGGTGCTGTCTGTTCTTCATTGAATTCATTTGCGGCTTCCGACAAGCCGGAACCGGGCGGAAGATCCAGTACATCGTTCAAATATTTTGTCAAATCGCCGGAAAGGGAATCCAACTGTTCCGGAGGCGTTTCTTTCAACTTTCGCAACAGTTCTTTTTTCTGTTTACTTGCATAATGCCGCCGGCTGAGTCCGGGATTGTCCCGGAATTGTTTCTGACGCATCATAATGATCAGGGAAGCGGCAAAAAAGATCAAGCCGCAGAGAAGCAGAGCCACGCAAAGGTTCAGGACGTTGTTCCATAACGGTATTGCCGTTTTATCCGAAATATTCTTATGCAGATAAAGTACATCCCGATGATGATTTGCGTTTGCTTCCTGTTCCTGAGGCGGGAGATCGTTCGTTCCGGAGGCATCTACAAACGTTTTGGGGGAGGCAACCAGATTTTCCGCTTTTTTGACATCGATTTGCCGTTTGAAATCAAATGGCGCATATTCTCCCGTATCCGGATTGAATGTGGAAAGCCCGATCTGCAATGGCAGAGTTCCATCCCGCAGAGGAATCAGTGTATAGCTGACCAGATTGACATTTCCTTTTTTGATTTCCGGAGGATATACACGGAATCCGGGCAGATCCAGTGTGGGAGCGCGGAATGTTTCTGCCGATCCGGACCCGGAGAATTCCAGTTTCAACGTAATCGGTTCGCCGGTTTTACAATTTTCTGCATTAAGAGAAGCCTGCCATTTCCAATTGCCGATCAATCCGCAGAACGCAGGCATCCCGACGGGCAGGGCAGGGAGAGGCTTAACGGTCATCGTTTTCAACTTGCCGCCGAAAATCCGTTCGTCCACAACTTCTGCGCCGAAGAAACTGTTTTCCACGAATGCCACCGGCCATCTGACGGAGAGTGTCAATTTACCCGGGGCAAGGGGGCGGAAGGCGGTACGGAACATGTAAACGGTATA